>JACCSM010000320.1 GCA_013698525.1 Rubrobacteraceae bacterium | reverse complement strand
GAAGATGTTTATGAACCCGGCGAGGCCGACGCCGAGCCACCTCCCTGCCTCGTCCAATACCGAGAGCGCCACCTTGTCTCCTTCGCGGGCGAGCTCCGTGACATCCTCGCCGAGTATCTGGCGCCTGGTGGCCAGGCGTCCGAGTGCCGAGTCAGGGTGTTCGACCGCGAGCTCGCGGGCGCGGCGTCCTATAGCGGTGCCAGAGGCAAGGGCCTCCAGGCATCCGTGGTTGCCGCAGGCGCAGCGGGGCCCTGTGGCCTGAATAGTTACGTGCCCTAGTTCGCCGCCCGAGCCCTGCGCGCCGCGCATCAGGATGCCGTGCGTGATGACGCCGCCCCCGATCCCTGTTCCGAGCGTGACGAAGACCAGGTGGTCGGCCTCGCTGCCAACCCCGAACCGGAACTCACCCCACGCCGCGGCGTTGCCGTCGTTCTCTATCGTAAGGGGCATCCCGATCCTCGGCTCGAGCTCGTCTTTCAAGGGGATGCCCTCGACCGCGCGCAGGTTCGGGGAGAAGACGACCTTGTTCTCCTGGGCCAGGATCAGACCAGGCACAGCGAGGCACACCCCTCCGACCTCGGGACCGTCCCCGACCTCAGAGATCGCCCTGGCGATGGTCTCGACCAGGGCCCCTGGCGAGTGTGGCGTGGGGTAGCGGACCTCGTCCAGGATCTTGCCCTCGGGGGTGACGACCCCGGCGGCGATCTTGGTGCCCCCGACGTCGACGCCGACGGCGTTCATTAGCCCACCTTCCAGTCCACTATCTCGAGCTCGGCCTGCCCGGAGTACCGGCTGCGGGCGACCGTGTACGCAGCATCGAATGGCCCGGAGGGCAACTCCTCAGGCTCGCCTGCCATCTTCGCCTTGATCCCGCCTCCGAGGTCGAGGAGGTTCATGCCCTCCCAGATCTTGCGCGAGCCGGCGATCCTGAGGCCCTCCGTACTGAAGATCGGGCGGTAGTTTCCGCTACCGAAAGGGGCTAGCTTCTCGTGCCAGTCGAGCAGGCCGTTGGAGACGCTAGCGAGTGGTATCTCGGCGTCTACCTCTATGGCGGGAACGAAGATCTCCGGCTTCTCGATGCTCTGAGCCCTGACGGCCTCGTTGACGCCTGCGACAAAAGCGTCGAAGTTGCCAGGGTTCACGGAGAGGCCTGCGGCCCTGCGGTGGCCGCCCCACTCCCCCATCAGGTGGCGTACCGCGTAGAGGGCGCCGTAGAGGTCGACGTCGGTGTCGCCGGCGCGTGCCGAGCCGCCGTAGGAGTCGTCGGCCCTGCGGGTCAGTATCGCCGCTGGCCTTCCCATGGCGCCTGCGACGCGGCCCGCGATCAAACCCGCGAGTCCCCCCGTCTCCTCCGTAACTACGACCTTGAAATCCTGCTCGGGATCCACTTCCGCCATAGCCCGCTCGACGGCGAACCTGGTCCGCCGCTGACGTTCGGCGTTGAGCTGGTTCAGGAGGGAGGCTATCCTGAAGGCCTCCCTGCGATCATCCGTCAGAAGCAGGTCGAGAGCAGGCCGCGGGTTCTTTATCCTGCCGATGGAGTTGATGCGCGGTCCTAACCTCCAACCGAGATCGTCCTCGTCGAGATCCCCCCTGACCCCGGCCACCTTGACCAGAGCCTGGATACCAGGACGTGCCCCCCCGGCAGCAAGGCCCCTGTTTATATGCTTGAGCCCCATGCGGGCCAGTGCCCTGTTGTCCCCAACGAGCGGCGCTATGTCGACGACGGTACCGACCGAGACGAGGTCGAGAAGCCGTCCCAGGCGCTTCCTGCCCTCGGCGTCGCCGAGCCTGCGGACGACGGCCCAGGCGAACTTCCAGGCTACCCCAACCCCGGCCAGGGGATCCTCAGGGTCCCAGAGCTTTGGGTCGAGCACGGCGACCGCCGTATCGGGCGGGTCCTCTGGCGGGATGTGATGGTCAGTCACGATCACCTCCATCCCCAGCTCGTTCGCCAGCGCCACCTCGCTCCTGTTGGAGATGCCGCAGTCGGCGGTGATCAGGAGATCCACCCCCTCGGCGAAGAGGTCGCGCACGTAAGGTTCGAGGAGACCGTAACCGGTCTGGCGGGTCGGAAGGCCGACGGTGATGTTGTCCGTGTAGTGTGAGAGCGCCAGGAACAAGACGGCGGCCGAGGTGATGCCGTCGGTGTCGTAGTCGCCGAAGACCCCTATCCTCTCTCTGCCCTCTATGGCCTTCGCAACCCTCGCTGCCGCGACGTTCCATTCGTCCTCATCAGGCATCCCGATGGCGGCGAGCGAAGGGCAGAGGAAGTCCGACGCCGCCCCTGGCGCGACGCCGCGGTTGGCCAGCACGCGGGCGCACAGAAGGTCCACATCCGCCTCCCGCGCAAGCTCAGACACCATATCCGCATCCGGCTCGAGGAGCCGCCACCGCGCCAATAGAGTCCTCCTTACGCCGACAACCCCAAAACGAGAGTATCGTCATTATACAAACCGGACGTTAGCCCTTTGCCGACCCGGAGCCCAGCACCCAGATTAGAAGCTGATGGCTGATACCTGAAACCATTCAGACCAGCGGGCTCAGGCTCGCGAGGGTGCGCTCGACTAGCTTGGCGGGAAGCGGACGGCGTTCCCACTCTTGGAGTGTCAACTCCTCGGCGTTGGTCTTATCCACATCGAACATCCTCTCCATCTGGGCCGCGAGGGTGCGGCTGTAGACCTCGATGTTCAGCTCGTAGTTGCCGAGCATGCTGTAGCGATCGATGTTCGCGCTGCCGACGGTCGACCAAACGCCGTCTACAGTGGCGGTCTTGGAGTGGATCATGATGTGCCTGTACAGGAAGATCCTGACGCCGGCTTCGAGGAGCTCATGAAAGTGGCGCCGCGCGAGCCAGTCCGCGGTGATATGGTTCGACTGCTCGGGGACAAGCACCTGTACGTCGACCCCGCGCCTCGTCGCGTCTATCAGGTGCGCTTTCAGCGCCCGGTCGGGGACGAAGTAGGCGTGGGTCAGATACACGTGGGAGTTGGCGCGGTCTATCGCCTCTATGTACATCTCTCTTATGGGGAAGATCCTCATGTAAGGATCGTTCCGTCGCACCCTTACGGCTGGATTCCAATCACGCTCTTTGTTGGGGGTTATCCTTGGCAATTCACCTGTGCGGTGGGCGTTCCAGAAGTCGACGAAGGCGTTGTCTACCTCCCTGGCGGCGGCGCCGCGCACCCTGACGTGCGTGTCGCGCCATCCTGCGGCGTACAGGGACCCGATGTTGTATCCGCCGAGGAAGGCGACCTTGCCGTCGACGCTCATCACGTGGCGGTGGAACCGGAAGATGTTCCTCGGATTGAGAATCCTCGCCGGCCCCGACAGAGGACGAAAATGAAGGCGGTGGATCTGCTCCGGGAACCTCTTGAATGAGGGAGGCACGAACACGTTGGCAAGCCCGTCGAAGACGACGTAGACCGCGATGCCCTCGTCCGCTTTGCGGGCCAGGGCCTCCACAAAGCGGCGTCCGACCTCGTCACCCTTCCAGATAAACGTCCCGACGAAGATCTCGCCCTCCGCGGCCTCGATCTCCTCGAGCATCGCCTCGTAGAGGCTGACCCCGTAAGCGTAGATCTTCAGCCAGTTCTCGCCCGACTCCATCCTTATCTCAGGCTGGTCCTCCCACGGGAACCCCTCCCGCGGACCCCTGCGGCGCTTGCGGAACTCGGCCATAGCGACGAGCACACCGACGATCAGCGCCTGCAGCGCCGTCAGAGCGAGGAAGACCCTGAGCCCAACCCGGCGCAAAGTAGAGAGCCAGGCACGCACCTCCGATACAACCAGCCGCACGAAAGCGAACATAGGATCGATTATATAGAGTGCTTCGCGGAGAGGTTGGTCGATACCTGATCCAAGTCCGGGTTAATGCCACCGGCCCGACAGGGCCAGCCATCGCGCACGTGCCCCCGCCTCCTCGCAGTAGATTCCCGTTTGCGCGGGAATGACGTATTGAAGGGTCTCCGATGTGCCCGAAGCCCGAACGCGATCCCGTCCATACGGACTCGGGATGAAGCCTGAAGCCTACTTTCGGCGCAGGCGCGAGACGAAGGCCTTCCCCTCCTCGATGGCGCGGCTCCTGATCCTGGCCATCTCCTTGGCGCCGACCTCCTGCTTACCGCGTTCGAAGTAGAGTATGCCTGACCGGCCCATCGCCACGGTGCCTGAGTAGGCGATGACCGCCGAGGCGGCCCATCCTCCCACGGGCACGAGCTTCACGGCCTGGCGGCTGAGGGCCCTCAGGCCGAAACCAGCCGCGAGTACCCCGAGGAGCTCCCGCGCCCTGTCCATCGACAGCTCCTCCCCGTAGGCGGCTGCTATGTTGAGCACCATCCGCGCCTGGTTTGCCGTCATCACCGGCATGTCGGCCCCAGGGATGGGGAGAGCACCGATCACGGCGTTCTGGCGGGCGTTGTTGCGTATGATCTCCTCGCAAACAGCCCGCCTGAGCGGAGGATATCCCTTCGCGAGCGCGACCAGATAGTCCTCGTCCAGCGCCAGCACGATGCGTGGCGCCAGATCTTCGAGCAGGGCGTTCCCATCCTTCGAAGAGAGTGGGATCCTGCCAGGACCCTCGACGGCCTTCCCCGAGATATTAGCCCCGCCCTCCGAGACCGAGAGGATCACCTCGGCCCCGCGCACGCCCCTCTGCGCCCCTAGCAAGGATGCGACCTCGGCGGCCCTTGGCGAGTCGCCGGTGACGGCGAGCGTAGCCTGCTCCCTCGCCGCGTTGCGGGTCTCGCGGAACACTTTGTAGAGATTTCTCAAGCCCATCATAGCTTTTCCTCCTCGCGGTTCTGGCTGCGCGACTCTGCCTGCGCATGCGGGATCAAATTGATTATTGTCCCTTTTAAGATATATTACGTGAAGGCTACAGGAGGGTTTCAACCTGAAGTTCCCGGAGTAGATTTTGCAGCCTCAACGTGACCTGCGGGACATA
>JACCSM010000315.1 GCA_013698525.1 Rubrobacteraceae bacterium | reverse complement strand
GTGCCATGCTTGAAGCCGAAGGACATTAGGCTTACGGTCATCCTGCTTGAGAAAGACTCGGCGAGCTTCTTGAATCGCAGGCGGGTGTCGAGCGCGGAGTAGCCCGAGGTGTCAACGACGAGGTCGGCCATCTCCCGCACGTTTGCGAGATCCCGCCTCTCACGTCCTATGGCCTCGAGGACGTCGCCGTTACGTGCTGCGGGGTGCGGCCTGCGGCTCTCCTTGTAGCGCCTGACCAGCGTGGGGTCGTCGGAGTCGATGAACAGGATGCGGTGTTCCCAGTCTTTCTCCCTCTCCACGGCCTCCAGATTGCGCTCCAACTGCTCGCCGAAGTATCGCCGTCCGCGTATGTCCACCACGACGACAACCCCGTCAGGACCACTATTACCCTGTGCGGTCGTCTCCATCACGGCCGGGATCATGCGCAGCGGGAGGTTATCTATGCAGAAGTAACCGGCGTCCTCGAAAGCCTGGAGGGCGTTGCTCTTGCCGGCGCCCGAGAGCCCTGTGATGATGACGATCCTGCGCTTGCCCGAGACCTGGGAGTCGATAGCCTGCGACGCCTGCTCATCCACGTCGCGTCCGACCCTCCTGGGATGCACAAGCCATCTCGGAAGTCGAGATTAGCACCCTCGATACCCGCTTGCAACGCTGATTCGCACGTTTAAGCGACATTTAACGGAAAGATTTCAGGCGACAGGTCTCAGCCGTCAGGCACGAGGATGCCCATCGACAACCCCTCTCGAACTTATGGCTAATCCTCGATACGACACCCAAACGAACGCAAGATACGAAAGCAGCGGTTCAAACCTGACACCTGCTGCCTGAAATCTACCGCCTATCTATGCACTCTTGCGTGGACTTCGCGGGCGACTCTTCCGGGGAGTCCTGGGACGGACTCGAGCTCTTCGAGCGAGGCGTTCAGGAATGCTTCTGGGGTGCCGAAGTGGGCTAGTATCTTCTTCTTGCGCTCGGGGCCGACGCCGGGGAGGTCGTCCAGAACCGAGGCGGTCATGGCCTTGCCACGGACTTTACTGTGGTAGGCGTTAGCGAAGCGGTGCGCCTCGTCACGGACGCGCTGGAGGAGGTGCAGTTCGGGGGAATTGCGCTCCAGGATCACCGGCTCGGGGCGCCCTGGCTCGAAGATCTCCTCCTCACGTTTGGCGAGCGAACGCAAGGGTATGTCGGGTAGCTCATCCCCGGCCTTCATCGCTTCGAGGACGGGAATGACCGCGGAGAGCTGTCCCTTGCCGCCGTCCAGCAGGATCAGATCCGGGGCAGGCGTGAACTTCTCGTCGTTCTCGCGCAGGCGCTCCAGCCTGCGGCGGATGACCTCGGCCATGCTGGCGAAGTCGTCGGCGCCCTCGACCGTCCTGACCCTGAACCGCCGGTACTCGCTTTTGGCCGGACGTCCACCCTGGAACACGACCATAGAGGCTACGGAGTTGGTCCCCATGGTGTTCGAGATGTCGTAGCACTCGATCCGAAGCGGTAGCTGAGGGAGCGCGAGCTCCTCGCGCAACCCGTCGAGCGTCGAGGCGACCCTGTTGCGCCTGGCTTCATCCAGCGTCCGCTCGTGCTCCAGCCCGAGCTCCGCGTTGCGTACGGCCATCTCGAGAATCCGGCGCTTGTCCCCCCGCCTGGGGCGGCGTACCCCGACGCTGGTTCCCCTCAGGCCCGAGAGATGATCGGCGAGCGTATCAAGTTCGTCCTCGCGGACGTCGGACTGGATGAGGACCTCGCGTGGAACGGCGGCCGTGCCGTAATACTGGGGGACGAACTGGAGCGAGACATCCTCGGCCGGCGACTCACCGTAGTTGTCGAGAAGGAAAGAGTCGCGGTTCACGACCTGGCCCTCGCGCACGGCGAAGACCTGCACGCAGGCCGTCTCGCCCTCGGCGTAGGCGCCGAAGGCGTCGAACGAGTCCTCGGATGCGATGGTCGCCCTCTGGCGGTCGCGGACGTGGGTGAGGGCGGAGATCTCGTCTCGCAGCTTCGCCGCCCGCTCGAAATCCGTGTCCCTGGCGGCCTCGCGCATGGCGGTCTCGCGCTCCAGGATCAAACCGTCAACCCGCCCCTCCAGAAAGGAGATGACATCAGCGATTATCCCATCATAGTCCTGCTTGGAGACGGCCCCGATGCACGGCGCAGCCGAGCGTCCGATGTGGTAGTTGAGGCAAGGCACCCCGCTGCGGCGACC
>JACCSM010000279.1 GCA_013698525.1 Rubrobacteraceae bacterium | reverse complement strand
CTTCTCCCTGATGACGCCTGAGGGACACCCGTTCTCGGGTTGGATCACCTTCAGCTCTTTCGAGGAGGAGGGTACTACCGTCGCCCAGGCCCAGGTTCTGATGCGCGCCAACGATCCTCTCTACGAGATGGGCCTCCGCATGGGCGGCCACAAGATGGAAAACGAGATGTGGCGCAAAACCCTGGAGAACCTTGCCGCCCATTTCGGCGTCCACGAGCCGGTCGAGATGAATCTGGTGTGCGTCGACCCCAGGCTCCAGTGGAGCCACTACAGGAACGTTTGGCACAACGCCGGCATACGCTCCGCCCTTTACTCGATCACGGCCCCTCTCCGCTGGCGCCGCAACCGCGCGAGACAGGACTAGCCGCGAACTCTGGCGTCGCAGTCTACAATCAGGGTGTGGACGCGGTAGGGACATACGATGCCGTCATCGTCGGCTCGGGCCCCAACGGGCTCGCAGCGGCGATAGAGCTCGCCCAGAACGGTCGGCGTGTTGCCGTACTCGAAGGCCGCAGCACCATCGGCGGGGGTACGAGGTCGGCGGAGATCACGCTGCCAGGCTTCGTCCACGACCTCGGCTCCGCGATACACCCTCTGGGCTACGCCTCACCGTTCTTCCGCTCGCTGCCGCTCGAAGACCACGGCCTTGAGTGGATCCACCCTCCTGTCCCGCTCGCCCACCCGTTCGACGGCGGTACGGCGGCGGTACTGGGGCGTTCGATAGCGGCGACGGCCGCCGCGCTCGGCCCCGACGCCGCGGCTTATCGCCGGCTGATGGAGCCTATCTCTGATGACGCAGGCAGGATAGCGGACTTCTTCGTCGGCAGGCCGAGCTTTCTCAGGCATCCCCTGGCGCTCGCGTCGTCAGGCATTTGGTCTCTGCGGGATGCCCGCACCCTGGTCGAGAGCCTGTTCGAGGGCGAGATGGCCAGGGGTCTCTTCGCCGGCAACGCTGCGCACTCCTTCCTGCGGCTGGATCGTCCACCGAGCGCCATGTTCGGGTTGATGCTCGGGACGCTTGGCCACGCTTTCGGCTGGCCTTTCCCTAAAGGGGGTTCGCAGGCGCTCGCAGACGCCCTCGCATCCTACCTCGCGGCTCTGGGGGGTGAGATCTACACAGATGCAGTGGTACGTTCTGTTGAAGACGTGCCGCGAACCCGCGCGGTACTCTTCGACGTGACGCCGCGCCAGCTCCTCGACATCGCTGGGGAGCACTTTACCGAGGGTTACAGGAACGGGCTCAAGCGCTACCGCTACGGCCCTGGCATCTTCAAGATGGACTTCGCGCTCGACGGGCCGGTGCCGTGGGAGGCGGAGGGTTGCAGGCAGGCCGGTACCGTCCACCTCGGCGGCACGTTCGACGAGGTCGCGGCGGGGGAGGGCGCCGTGTCGCGCGGGGAGCACCCCGAGAGGCCGTTCATCCTGCTCGCCCAGCAGAGCCTCTTCGACCGGACGCGCGCCCCCGAGGGCAAGCACACCGTCTGGGCCTACTGCCACGTCCCAAACGGCTCGACCTTCGACATGACCGAGAGGATCGAGGCGCAGATAGAGCGTTTCGCACCAGGTTTCAGGGATCTTATCCTGGCGAAGCGTGCCGCGGGGACAGCCGACCTCGAACGGTGGAATCCCAACCTCGTAGGCGGTGATATCAACGGCGGGTACATGGACCTCAAGCAGCTATTCGCCAGGCCCATGCCCAGGGTCGATCCGTACTCGACCCCTGCCGGCGGCCTCTACATCTGCTCCTCATCGACGCCACCGGGTGGGGGTGTGCATGGCATGTGCGGCTACCTGGCGGCCCGTGTAGCCTTACGCTACCTCGAGTAACGGGGCGGGAAGGAGGTCCCGACGCAGACCCAGGACATAGCCGACGGCGACCGCCAGGGTTCAGCTAGAAAGACTCTTGAGACCTTCTCCTCTAAACTGCGGGAGGAGACGGACCTCGACCGGCTGGGTGAGGAGCTGGTCTCGGTGGTTGGGGAGACGATGCATCCGCAACACGCCTCCCTGTGGTTGAGGCCGTCGCCGGGCAGGCGGGAACGACTTGAAAGCGAGGCAAACGGTGTTTGAGGTTGTCGTGATCGGCGGCGGGCCAGCCGGGGTAACAGCGGCACTGCGCGCCCGCGAGCTTGGCGCCACCGTCGCGCTCATAGAGAGCGAGCACATGGGCGGCGTTTGCACGAACGATGGCTGCGTCCCTACCCGCGTACTCGCCAGGGCCGCGCGTCTGGTGCGCGATGCGGAGCAGTTCGCCGACTACGGGCTCGAGGGTGAACCGCCCGCGGTGGACTTCGTTCGGCTGTTGAACCGTACGGAGCATGTCGTACGCGCGGTCCACCAGAAGAAGCATCTGCTGGACCATCTCGAAGCCGCGGACGTACGCGTGTTCGACGGCATTGGCGACGCTCGCTTTCTCGATAGTCACACCCTCGCACTCGGCAACGGAAGCAGCGTACAAGGCGAGAAGTTCATACTGTGCGTGGGCGGCCACGCGCGTAGGATCCCCTTGCCTGGTGGCGAGCACGCCCTGACCCACAGTGACGTCTGGACGATGAAGGGGCTGCCAGAGTCAGTCGCCGTTGTAGGCGGCGCCGCGACGGGATGCCAACTGGCCTCGGTGTTTGCGGCGTTCGGCTCGCGGGTGCAGGTGCTTGAGGTCTCGCCGCGGATCCTGGCAGCCGAGGATGAGGCGGTATCGGAAGGAGTGGCCGAGGCGTTCGGGCGCCGGGGGATCGAGATTGTTACCGGCATCGGAGGGGTCGAAAAGGTCGAGAGAGAGAACGGGCGCCTACGTCTGTTCTACGCAAGGAACGACGAGATACACACGCTTACCGCGGAAACCATCATGTTCGCGGTTGGCTGGCCTGGAAACGTGGAGGGGTTGAACCTGGAGGCCGTAGGCGTGGAGACCAGACGTGGCGGCTACGTGCTCGCGGACGACTCCCTGAGGACTAGTGCTCCTCACATCTGCGCTGCCGGGGACATAACGGGGCGCATGATGTTGGTGCAGAGCGCCACCAACGAGGGGAACCTCGCCGCCGAACAGACCGTGCTTGGCGGGGAACATGGTTACCGGCACACTATCGTACCGCACGGCGGCTTCACCGACCCAGAGTACGCAAGCGTGGGTCTCACCGAGAATCGGGTTCGCAGCGAAGGGCACGACTACGCCGTGGCGGTCGTGCCTTACGCTGAACTGGATCGCGGTGTCGTCGACGGGCACACGGAGGGCTTCTGCAAGCTTCTCGTTGACCGCCCTTCGCGGCGCATCCTGGGCGCGCACATCGTTGGGGAGCAGGCCGTCGAGGTGGTTCAGATCGTGGCGACGGCGATGCGGGCCGGGATGCCTGTGGAACAGTTGGCGGATGTAGAGTTCGCCTACCCCACCTTTACAGCAATAGTGGGGATTGCGGCCCGCCGGGTCCTCCGCGAACTTGGCCTGGTGGCCGTCTCGCCGCGGTGGGGCATACCCGAACGTACGCTCGGGGCGGAGTGGGAACACAGCGACCGAGATTGAGCACGTCTACCACTCTACGAGTTTCCAGATCTCCGGCTGCAGCTCGTCTCTCTCGCCTATCTCGGCGAAGAGTTCGACGGCTTGCTTGAAGTGCGTCATCGACTCTTGCTCGCGGCCCGCTGCGTGAAGCAGGTCGGCCAGGTTGTTGTGTAGCGCGGCCTCCCTGTGCCTGTCCCCCGAGGCTACGCACAACGCAAGGGCGGTCTCGGCGAGCCTCAGGGCTTCGTCCGGCCCCCCGCCTTGTTCGTGGGCGAGGGCCAGGTTGTTTAGGGCGGCCACCTTCGCGTCCGAGTCTCCGAGCGCCTCCGCGAGATCCAGGCTCTCCTCGAGGTGGCGGAGTGCCGCTTCCTGGTCGCCGGATCTGCCGGCCAGGATGCCCAGCATGTTGTGGGCCTGGGCCAGGGATTTCGTATCGCCCGTGCCTTCGGCCAGCTCCAGCGCCCTGCGGGCGAATCCGGTAGCCTCATCACGCTCGTCCTGGCCGTGGGAGAGCAGGCTCCAGTCGGCGTAGAGCCGTGCGAGCTCACCCGCGGCCCCGCCTTCCGGCTCTCCTAGCGCTTCAAGGGCGGATTCGTAATGGCTCCTGGCGAGATCCCGCTCCCCCCTGCGGGCGTGGACGTTGCCGATCTTGTGTTCGAGTACGGACAGATGACCCTGGCCTGCCGAGGAGGCCGCGGCTTCGTAGCTCGAGAGCGCCGCGCCGTACTCGCCGGCGCGGGTCCGCAGGTCTCCTATCGCCTCGTGCAGAGCGATGGCGTCGGGATGTCCGAGCGCGAGCGCCTCCTCGTAGTGGGTGATGGCGTCGCTGTTGGCGTGCAGGCTCCGCGCGTAGTCTCCTGCCAGCCGATGATACAGCGCGGCCTCCTGGTCCTGGCCAGCCAGCCTGTGGTGGCGGGCTATCTGGCCCGCGAGGGAGTCCGCCTCGCGCCCGCGCGTTTGCCCCGCGAGCGCGACGGCGGCGCGGCGGTGCAGGAGACGCTTGCGGGCCAGGCTGGTCTCCTCGTAGACCAGGGTTCGCAACTTGTCGTGGTCGAAGTCGTAGGCAGGGGCTGCTCCCACTGCGCTACCGACCTCCCGGATCAGACCTCGCGACGTCAACTCTTCGAGGGCTGTCAACGTCTCTTCTTCGCTCCTGCCGCTGGCTGCCCTGACAGTGTCGAAGTCGAACGACCGTCCGACCACAGCGGCGGCGGCGAGCACCTGCCCAGCCGTCTCACCTATCGTAAGAAGGCGGGTCCTGAGGAGGTCCTGCACCCCTCCTGGTAGCGTCCAGGCTTCGTCCCCCGGATCCAGCCCGCCCTTCTCGATGGCCGTCAGATACTCCGTCAGAAAGAGCGGCAGGCCCTCGGTCTCGTCGCTGAGCCGCGAGCCCAGCATCCCCGCGCTGGGCACGGCGTGCCCGACCAGCTCCTCGACGGAGGCCTGGGCCAACCTCCCAAGGATCAGGGTCGTCGCCCTCCCTGACCTCCTGGTCTCCGCCAGCAGTTCTCGCAAACGGTGCCCTTCATGGACCTCCTCTGCGCGCCAGGTGAGGAGCACGAAGAGTGGCTTGTTGTCGAGCCGCCGCACCAGGTAGGTCAGCAGGCTCAGAGAGGCGTCGTCTGCCCAGTGCAGGTCGTCGAGAAAGAGGACACCAGGAGGAGGACCGTCGAGGACCGTAAGCAAGACCCTGACGACTTCCCCGAAGAAGCGACTACGGGCGCCCGGCGTGTCGAGCGGCGGGGCCGGCGGCGAGCCAGGGGAGAGGTCAGCCAGATCAGGCAACAGGCGTGCCGCCTCCTGCAGGGAGCCTGCCGGCAAACCCTTCAGGCGGTCTGTGCCCCCCCGGCCGAGGGCGGCAGAGAGGCCTTCGACGAAAGGCCCGTAGGCCAGATTCTTCTCGCCAGCGTAGCAGCGCGCGGTGACTGCGATCGCGCCCGCGGCGCTGACGCTGGCTACGAACTCCTCGGCGAGCCTGGTCTTGCCGATGCCAGCCTCCCCTTCGACGACAACGACGTGGCCCCCCTCTCCGATCGCTCTGTACGACTCGAGCAGCGCCTCCCACTCCGGATCTCGGCCCACTAGCGGATTGCCAGGTGAGCGAGGTACGTCGCGCGACTTTTCGACGAGGGGCTCGGTAGAAGTCACCGGCTCTCGCCTGGCAGGCGACCGATACTCTGCGAGGGCCGGTCGTGGTGGGAGATCATTCTCCTGGATGGCCCTGTAGAGCAGGGTCGTCTCTTCGAGCGGGGCTACGCTCAGCTCCTGGCCGAGGACCCTGACGCACTCCCTGTACTGGCGCAGGGCGGCGGCACGCTGGTCGGACCAGGCGTAGAGCGCCATGAGCAGCCTGTGGGCCGGCTCGTGCAAAGTATCCATGGCCAGCCAGCGCCTGGCGTGGACGATCGCAACCTCCCACTCGCCAAGTGCCCCGCGACCATGCGCGAGTCTCTCCAACGCACCCGCAAGCTCCCTGCGCAGGCTCTCGGACTGGAAAAACTGCCAGTCGTCGAAGGTGACGCTGTCGCGCAGGCCGAAACCGGCCATGAAATCGTCGCGGTACAGCGTTACAGCCTCGGTCAGCGGGGGCAGGCACTCGGGGCACACCTCCGATTCAGGATGCCCGTGCTCTTTGCACGCCCCAAGAAGGTCATGAAATCGGGTTACGTCGACCCAGATGGCGTCGTTGGCAAGGTCCACGCTCTCCCTGTCGGCGTGCAACCAACCCTCCGCACGCGCCTTCCCCAACGACGAGAGGGTTCGACGCAGGGCGGCGCGGGCGCGACTCTGGTTGTACTCAGGCCAGAGCAGTCCGGCGAGCGCGTCTCGGGTGTGGCTCTGTTTCGTGACGGCCAGGTAGGCGGCGAGGGCTATAGCCTTGCGCGTGTCGACCTCGACAGGCACGCCGTCATGCTCGATGCGTGGCGCACCGAGCAGTGATATCGACGTTCGGAACACGACCTCATCTCCTGATACGCTGTGACGGCGATATTATGCCGCCGCAATCACAGTATCGCAACGATCTCCGCGTGATGAGGAGATCCGTAACGCTATTAGAGCAATTCAGCATGTCGGCTCTTTGTTTTCGCGGAGAGACGATTGGGGGCGGTAGACTTTTGTGACCACAGGGGCTTCTGTCGCGTGGCGAAAAGGGAAGGCGCAAGGCTATCGCGCCTGGCGCCTTCCACTTATGGGTGGGGTTTCGTCCTAGCCGTTCGCCAGCTTGCGCACGGCGTCTGCTATGTGGTTCGCGCTAATGCCTGCCGCGCCCATAAGTTCTTCGGACTTACCCGAGCCTGGCATGATCTCCACGGCGAGGTGCTCGAAATGGATGGGATCGGCTTCTTCAGAGAGCGCGGACAGGACGGCCTCGCCAAGGCCGCCTTCTGGCCAGTGGTCCTCGACCGCGACTACCTTACCATCCGTCGCCCGTGCCGCGGCGCGCAGCGTCTCGCCGTCTATGGGCTTGATGGAGTAGGCGTCTATAATGCGGACGGCAACGCCGCTCTCTTGCAACTCGTCTGCGGCCTTTACGGCTTCGTGGACCGTGATGCCCGACGCGACCACGGTAACCGCGTCGTCGTCGGAGGAGCGCACTATCTTGCTGCCGCCGATAGGGAAATCTTCCGAGG
>JACCSM010000263.1 GCA_013698525.1 Rubrobacteraceae bacterium | reverse complement strand
GCGGCCCCGAACCGGGCTATCTCACGGTAGGAGCCGTCGAAGATCAAATACTCACCTGGTGTTTGCCCCCAGGTAAGGACGTCTCTACCCTGGTAGGTCTGTGTCTCGAAGTTCATGGTGCGTCCATACGGGCCGTGCAAGGGACGGAACCACACCACCTCACCGCGATCGTCGATGATCATCGAGCCGCCTTTCCCGGCGCCGCCCTTCTCCGGAGCGAGGAAAATGTACCCGGCGGCGGTGTCGTCGTGCGCCTCTGTGGCCACCTCGACGGCGGGTGGGTTGAGGTCAGGGCGCGAGCGGAACGCCCACACGCCGCCCGCAGGCGGGGATGCAACGCCTGGCAAGGGCCTGATCTTGGGGGTGCCCGAGGACTTGACCTTCGAGGATCGCTCGGGCGGTTCGCAGCCAACCGTGTTTGCCAGCGCGAAGTACGTGGCGCCGGCACCCGCCGCTGCGAGAAACCGGCGTCGCGTGAACCTAGAGCCCATCGCGGAGATCCCTCACTGGTAGTGTCACACCGAAGGAGTGGTCTGTGAGGGTCGGGAGCACTCCGTCCCGAATATGATTCCCTCGTGGCGCTCGACACGCCCCTCCGACCTACGCGGGGTCATCCACAGTCCGTGTATCAGGACGATGGCGTCCGGCGCGCTAGGATGTGTGGTGTTCTCTTCCTTCAACGAGGTCCTCCCAGTGTAGCTCTCTGCTCGATACCCAGTGTGCACCATGCGAAATCCCGACGCATCCTCCTATAGTGGAAGGGCCACGGTTACCTTCACGTGAGGTCTATGTCGTAGAGGGTGTGCTCGATGGCGGCTCGACGATCGGATGCGGTTCACCGATCTCGACCATCCGGGCGATCAGATGATGCTTCAAGGTGTCGGCGACGTCAGTGTGCGATCTGAGGCCGGCGAGGTTGCGCAGTTCGTAAGGGTCGGCCTTCAGGTCGTATAGGCCGTCCTCGACGTAGCGTTCGGCAGAGGGATCTTCTTTGGGGTCAGCCTCGGGGGCGACGACGCAATACTTCCAGCGGCGCGTGCGGATCGCACGTCCGACCTGTGACTCGCTTATCTGGACGAGAACCCCTTCAGGCCACCTTTCTCGTTCGCCCTCGAGCAACGGGAGGACCGAGCGTCCTTGTATCTCGTCGAGGACGGGCAGACCGGCGGCATCGAGGAGCGTAGGGGGTAGATCCAGGAGGCTGACGAGCTGCTCTACGCGTCCTCCGCCCTCGAAACCGGGCCCCAGGAGCACGATCGGCACGCGGATCGAGCTCTCGTGCGGGGAGCGCTTGTACTCGTCGTTTCGCGTCTTGAAGTGGTTACCGTGGTCAGACGCGAACACGACGACCGTATTCTCGCGGAGGCCGAGGCTCTCGAGTGCCTCCAGTAGTCGTCCGAAGGCCTCGTCTATGCGTTTGATCTGTCCGCAGTAGCCCGCGAGGTGCTCTGGCGCCGAACCGCCCAACTCCGCCAGATCCGGCGGCATCCAACGTCCGGCGTACCGTTCGGCGTAGCCCTTGGGCGCAGGATAGCTGTCGGTCTGGTTCTGGTGGTGAGGTTCGAGCAGCGACAAGAACAGGAAGAAAGGCCGGTCCTGGTGCGCATCTACATAACGGATCGCAGCGTCCGTGAGGGCGTCCACCCTGTAGCCCGGCAGTCGCACGGGTTCGTTGTCTTCGTCGTAGACGACCGTGCGATAAGCCTCGGAAGTAAATTCGATGACGTTGGAGGCGAGCCAGTACTGGTACCCGCCACGCTCGGCCTCTGGCACCGGTTCTGTGCCGGCCAGGTGCCACTTGCCGATGTACCCCGTGTCGTAGTCCGCCTCACTGAAACGGTGGGCTAGCGTCGTGGCCTCCTGCGGCAGGGAGATACCGTTTCTGTAGCAGCCGGTCGTGGTAGCGTAGAGCCCCGTCTGCAGGCACGAGCGTGCCGGGCCACACAAGGGTTGCGGCGTAAAGGAGTTGAACAGGTGCGTCCCGCTCTGGGCTGCCCGGTCGAGGTTCGGGGTAAGGTCGAGAGGGTTGCCGTGCAGGCCGATGGTGTCCCACCGCTGCTGGTCGGTGAAGAATACGATCACGTTTGGACGCTTCAAAGTAGGATTCGTATGGCCTCCTCTCTCCTGGTACCCGACCAGTATAGGTGTATGCGAATCCTATCTCCTTCGTCATCGACCGCAACGTGGGTACGGCTCGGCCCTCTCTCGCGTTACCAAGCTCTTACCAGGATGTTGCACTTCTGTAACCTAAAGGCGAGGTACGACGTGTAGCCTCATGGTGATGCAGAAAATCAGTGACAACGAGACTGAAAGCTTCGATGGCGGTCGATACGCTTGCACCGAGGAAGAGCTTTACAAGAAGGCCATCGCCCTCCTCGAGAAGTGCAAGATCGCAACCCGGCCTGCGGGCCAGGAGATACCAGCGTCGGCGTCCACCACCGAAACCTCGCCAATAACCGTCTAACGTCCGCGCAGGGCCAGGAGACCAGAAGAACCCTCTAACAGCGTCGTGCATAAGGCTCGAGCCTTACGCACGACGCGCCATCAGCACTTAAACCCGTCAGCCATCAAGAAGCTGACAAGCTGAAGTGCTGACATACTGAATTGCTTGCATTCCACTTTGCAAACCGCTCTAATGAAGGAACATCCCGAGGAGCGCAAGCAGGCCGATCGAGACGGCCACGGGGGCGACCGAGACTCGCAGGATGTCGCCCTCCCTGCCGAGCAGGCCAGTGGCCGTGGCCGCGAGGACCATGCGCTGCGGGGCGAGCATGCTGGCGTGACTCCCGGCGACGTTCTGCACCGCGGCCGTGAGCACCTCCGATATATCGAGTCCCCGCGCAGCCTCGACCTGAAGCGGCATGAACAATGCGTTCGAGGCTGCGTTGGAGCCGGTGAGGGCGCCGCCAAGGGCAGCGAGCACTGGCGAGACGGCGGGAAAGAAGACACCAAGGGCTTCAGCGCCGCCGGCAAGTAGCCCGGCTGCACCGCTGTCTGCCACCACCTCTCCAGCCAGAACGAAAGTAAGGACCGCCCCTGCAGTAGGAAGCCACTGCGTCGCGGTTCTTCGCGTCGCGGCACCGGCCTCGTCTCCACGGAGACCCAACAGCAGCGCGGCGAACACCCCGGAAACAAGCAATGGAAGCCCCGGACCGTCGAAGACGGGACCGAGCTTTTCGAGGGCCGAGCGCAGCACCCCGATGCCGTTCGCCGCCGCGAGCAGCGCGAGTAGGAACGCGTAAGGGACCAGTGCGCGTACAGGAACCCCAGAGAGCCGGTGACGCCTTCGCGCCAGGAAGACCGCCGTAGCGGCGAGTCCCCCGACTGCACCAGACAGTTCAGGGACCAGGTACAGGCTCGTCACGATGATCCCCGCTCCTGCAACCAGCCCTAGCACTATAGCCTCCGCGCCGCGTCGGCGTACGCCCGTCCACCCGCCCGCGAGCACGACGGCGGCGACGCCGTAGACGGGGAAGAGGGGGAGGCTCAAGAATGCGCTCGCGTCGGAGAGCGTCCCGAAGCCCATCCCCGCGA
>JACCSM010000240.1 GCA_013698525.1 Rubrobacteraceae bacterium | reverse complement strand
GAGACCGAGGAGGATGTCTGGGACGAAGTCCTCGGTGTAAACCTCAAGGGGATGTACCTGGCGGCAAGGCATGCCATTCCCGAGATGAGAGAGCGTGGGGGAGGTGTGATCGTCAACGTGTCGAGCGTGCAGGCCATAGCCTCCCAAAGAGGGGTGGCGGCCTATACCGCTAGCAAAGGCGGCATCAACGCGCTCACACGGGCGATGGCCCTGGATCACGCCGAAGAGAACATAAGGGTCAATGCTGTGTGTCCTGGTTCTGTCGATACGCCGATGCTGCGATGGGCGGCGGATCTCTTCAAGGGAGAAAACACCGTCGAGGCGACGGTCGAGGACTGGGGCAGGATGCATCCTCTGGGAAGGGTTGCCAGGCCAGAAGAGGTCGCCGAGGTGATCTGCTTCCTCGCCGGCCCGAAGGCGAGCTTTGTGACCGGAGCGGATTACAGGGTCGACGGCGGTCTGCTCGCAGCCCTCGGGGTAAGACTGCCGGAATAGTCCAGCGGTCGCATAGAGCAAGGGAGAGGAACCTTGAAGATAGCCGACATAAGAGCAACCACGGTAACAGTCCCACTGGAGGCACCGCTCCTGCATGCCAGCGGGGCCCACTGGGGACGCTTCGTGCGCACCATAGTCGAGGTGGAGACCGACAATGGTCTCGTCGGTCTGGGCGAGATGGGGGGAGGAGGGGAGAGTGCGGAGCTGGCCTTCGATGGTCTCAAGTCCTACCTCATCGGCCACGACCCCTTCGAGCTCGAGGCGCTCAGGTTCAAGATCATGAATCCCACAGCCAGCCTCTACAACAACCGCGCCCAGCTTCATGCCGCCATAGAGTTTGGGTGTCTAGATCTGATGGGGCAGGAGCTCGGGGTCCCCGTTCACACGTTGCTCGGGGGCAGGCTCAGGGATAGGGTGCCCTTCGCGAGCTACCTCTTTTTCCGGTACGCGAATGCCGAGACGGGGGAACCTGAGATCCGAACCGCCGACCAGCTGGTGGAGCATGCCAGGAGACTCAAGGAAGAGCACGGCTTCACCTCGCACAAGCTCAAGGGCGGCGTCTATCCTCCAGAATACGAACTCGGGTGCTACAGGGCCCTCGCCGGCGCGTTCCCCGAAGATACCCTGAGGTTCGATCCCAACGCCTCCTTCAGCGTCGAGGAGGGTATTCGATTCGGCCTGGCCATAGAGGATCTGAAAAACGACTACTACGAGGACCCGACCTGGGGGCTCAACGGTATGCGGCGCGTGCGCGAGAAGGTGAAGATGCCGCTCTCGACGAACACTGTGGTCATCGATTTCGAGCAACTGGCAAGCAACATCTTGAACCCGGCGGCCGATGTCATACTGCTCGACACCACTTTCTGGGGTGGGATCCGGCCCTGCGTCAAAGCCGCTGGGGTGTGCGAGACTTTCCAGCTCGGGGTGGCCGTCCATTCATCGGGAGAACTGGGGATACAACTGGCTACCATGCTGCACCTTGGGGCCGTGCTCCCCAACCTCTCCTTCTCGGCCGATGCGCACTACCACCATCTGCAAGACGACATCATCGATGGGGGCATGTTCGAGTACGAGGGCGGGTCGATCAAGGTCCCCGATGGGCCGGGCTTGGGTGTCAGCCTGGACCGGAACAAGCTGGACGAATACGCGCAGCTCTACAAGGAGCTTGGAGGATATCCGTACGACAGGGACCCTGGATACCCGGGCCGTTACGCCCTGGTGCCCAAGCAGCGCTTCGCGGACCCGCACAAGGCTATCGCGCCGCCGATCCCCACAGGACAGAAGTGAGATAAGACCTTGGAACCCATACTGCCCCTTGACAGTGCCGAGGTCTTCTTCGACGGTATATTTAGCGAGCCGCGACTCCGCCACCCTGAGGGGGTCGCGATCGATGCTGATGGCGACGTCTGGTGCGGGGGAGAGACGGGGGAGATCTACAGGATCTCCGCCGATGGGTCAGGCATCGAGACTGTAGCCTCGACCGGCGGGTTCATTCTCGGCCTGGCCTTCGACGACGAGCAAAACCTCTACGCCTGCGATATGCGCCACTCCGCGGTGTTTCGCCTCGACACGAGAACAGGA
>JACCSM010000221.1 GCA_013698525.1 Rubrobacteraceae bacterium | reverse complement strand
CGGCCAGCAGGCCACCGGCGGCGGGCCCGACGGCGTTGCCTGCCGAGGTGGCCGTGGCCGCGACTCCGAACGCCTCACCCTGGCGCCTCGGGTGCACGGCCCCGCGAATCGCGAGGTTGGCGACGGGCACAGCAATCCCAACGAAGAGTCCCGTCACCATGCGCAAGGCCCAAAGCAGGGCTACGGAGTCGACTTCGGCCTGAGGCAGCGCCGAGACGCCAGCCAGTAGCAGGGTCCAGATGATGACCTTCCGCGCCCCGAACCTCGCCGCGAGCTTTCCTCCGATAACGGAGCCGAGCGAGGCGGCCAGGGCGCCGGTCGCGATGACCCAACCTGCAAGCGTCGCGACCCGCACCGGCTCCTCCATCAGGGTCGAGAGGAAGCCTGGCAGCGCTGGCGCGGCGCTCATGATCGCGACCTGCACCACAAACAGCGCGAGGAGGCTCGGCGCTAACCTCCTGTGCGGCAGCGGACCTTCGGCCTGGGCTGACTCCTCTTCCTCCGTCCCCTCTTCCGCAGGCCGCTCTTCCTTGACCCAGGCGGAGATCAAAACCGCTGAGACCGCAAGCAAGGCGGCCGTCACGCCGAAGGAGGCCCTGATGCCGACGAGGTCGGCGAATGTTCCACCGAAGAAAGGCCCGGCCGCAGCGGCGACGAAGATGACCATCTGCAGGGTCCCTAGCCTCTCCCCCGCCCTCTCTTGCGGGGCCGTCGCCGAGACGAGCACCGTCGCAGCCACGACCGTACCGGTCAGGCATCCCTGCAATGTCTTCAGTGCGAGGAGCTGCCACGGGCTCCCCACGAGCCCCATAAGGCCGACGACGAGAGAGCCAGCAACCGTCGCCCTGAGCAGCATCGGCTTGAGCCCGACCCGGTCGCCCAGCCTGCCCCACAGCGGCGCAGCGAGGGCCATCGTCACGGCTGTCGAGCTATTGATCACCCCGGCCCATGCCGCCGCACTACCAGCGTCCTCGACGCCGAGCGCCTGGACGTAGATCGGGGTGAAAGGCAAAACAAACGTGAACCCCATCGTCGCAGCGAGCTGCGAGAGGAGCAGCACGATGAAAGACAACCTTCCGTTGACCTGCAAAGACTTCATTCGCCGTCCCCTTCTTCCGCAAGGTAGCGGGCGCCAGGGATTGCGAGATCTGCTCTAATAAATGTGCCTCTGTGCCTGGCCACCATAGCAGGCGGCCCTACAACACTATGTAGCGTAACTCTCCTTCCCGGATACTCCGGGGTTCGTGAGCCGCGGCGAACGCCGCCAGACATCCGCGGCCCTACAGACCGCGCGAATGAGGGAGGCTACTGACGTTCTCAGACCAGCGTCCAATATCCCCCCGACCACGCTCGAAAACTCTCACTCCGGACACGTTTCTCAAAACCTTCGCTACAGAGTGTAGCAAACACCCCGTCGCAAATCCGACTTTGTAGCCATCTGAGCGGCCACCTGAGTGAAAGAACTCACGCCCTGCGCACAGGGTGTGAATCTTCACCCGGCGTTCGCGAACGCCTCGACGCGCACTTGTAGAAGCATGAGTCGCGCGTTCCGGAAGTCTCCGGACGAGAGGTTCGCGAAGCCGGCCAGGATCTCTGCCAGCAAGCCGCCTCTCTATGAGTGTCCGATCAGCCCGCGTTCACTCACCGAAAGTCTGGAGGAGATCGTCTCTAACCTTGTCCAGGCCCGGCAGGGACGGTGACAGTTCGAGCTCGAAGCCTACCCCGGCCAGCGGTTCCAGAAGCTGAAATAGCAGCTCCGAGTCGACCGAGACCTTTTCCGGCAGCAGGCCCACTCCGGAGAGTTGATCGGCGAGACCCTCAGGGACCGAGCCCCACATTGCCTCCTGCGAGGGGAACGGTTTGAGAAGCTCGCTGCCCAGGATCATGCCGCTTACGGCATCGACCGTCAACAGCATGTGCGGGAAGTACGGCCTGTCTCCTTCGTCCCGGACGGGTGCGGGGAACATGAAGAAGTCCACCTCCAGACGGACCCCTCTTCGGGGCAACTGTCCCAGAGCCTCTATCTTCGACACCTCCATCTCCACTTCGATGGGTGGAGCGTCTAGCGGTGGGATGCCCGTCGAAGCGTCTTCCCAGAGAAGCGTCTCACCTTCCCGGCGCGGCGCGCGGAGCAGGTAGCCCTCGCCATCGAAGGGCTCCAGTAAGGAAGAGTCCTCCCTGAAGCGCGGGGCCACGTCCGCCAACTGCTCCAGCGCGACCGACAGGAAACGGGCCTCTCCGGACTCGAGGAACCACGGGAAGAAGGACGTACGGTAGCTGCGGAACATGGGCCAGGCGTTCCGTCCTCTGAACTTCAGGCCCAGTTCCTTGATGACCTCGCGGTCTCTCTTGTCCAGTTGTTCGCGGTCCTCGAACGACGCCTGGAGTTGGGGGATCTGGATCAGGTCTTCCGGGTCTGCGAAGGGTCCCAGTTCCTGGAGGTTCAGGTACCCATGGATGCCTTCGGAGCCGAGGTAGAGGCTCACCGCGTAATGCTCGCCCAGCATCCCCATCACACTGACGAACCCGAGCTCGCCGGTCTCGGGATTTTGCACGCCGAAGACGTCCGCCTCGGTCATCCACTCCCA
>JACCSM010000184.1 GCA_013698525.1 Rubrobacteraceae bacterium | reverse complement strand
TAGGCTCGGTCCCAACGTTGGCGAGCTTCTGGACGCGATACCGTCGTACGGTGGATCTGCCAGTGGCGCTTCATCGTCTCCTCCGTGCTGAGTGATCCCACAAGGAGGATATGCCGGACCTTTGGTGCTCCCGTCAGTTTGCGAGCTTGTTGGTTTCGGTCGGCGGCGGGAGTGGCTTAGCGAGAGTCGCGCATGCCGGGTCATGCAAAACTTGTCTTTTGCGAGCAGTCCATCGAGCGGACGTTTTCATGGATCGACCAGAACAGGAGGATGAGCAAAGACTACGAGAAGCTATGTGCGGGCGGCGAAGCGCTGGTATATGCTGCCATGATTCGCCTCATGATGAGGCGGTTGACTCGCGTTTGAGGGCTTTTCATACAGTCTCTCTAGGCACGCTGGTGGATAAGCCTGTCCATACTTTTTGCTACCCACACATCACAGCTAGTAGCGACAAAAATCATTCATTTGGGGGATGTGCTGGCTGCCTATGGCTGCTACCTTTTCGGGGCTCGGCGAAGGAAAATGAGATCTGTTGGGACAACCACCGAGCCCCGAAAAGGCACAGTATGGCGGCTGAATCTGAGAACCGTCTGAGAGAGTGCCTGATAGGTGAACTTCTCGGAACTTCGTCAAGGCGAAGTTGCAAAAATCTACCTTCCTCGCGCTCGGGTGAAGAGAGGCAGAAACCGCTGCGGGCTAGCAGCCTCTCGGCTCGCGTTCCCTGCGGAGGAGCGCCTCTACTTCGTCGATGAACGACAGCAGTTCTTCCAGAGTTGGGTTGGGCCTCTGCCAACGCCGCCCACCGAGGCAGGCTTCGGACGGTTCGTCCGGCTCGGGGGAGAGCTCGTACCATGCCACCCTCCCTCCCGCATCCCCGGTATTGGGACGACTCGACACCACGAGGTTTGGGTTGAAGCTCTCCACCTGCTCACCGATCACGCTAAGTCGGCAGGCCGCCACCTCTGCGTCCGGACGGAGACTGCTTAAGGCTCTCTGCAGCGCGTCGCTGTAGAGGTGGTAGCTCTCTTCGTAGGAGATCAGGATCCGCATGTCGCGTTCTCACCCTGTCCCTGGTGTCCGAGCCTCCTCACGGCGGCGAGGACCTCCCTAAAGGGAACGTCCTTGGGGAGCACCTCGGCGGCTCCCGCTTCGAGGAACCTCTCGTGGACGTCCCACTCCTCTATATGGGTCATCACCAACACCGGTACGGCGGGGTTGGCCCGATGCAGGTCGCGGACCATCTCCTCGGCACCTTCGTCGGGGAGGGGGATGTCCACTATGGCGGCATCTATGCCGCCCTCGGCCAACTTTTCGCGTCCTTCGGCCACTGAGCCGCCTTGGGCCACCACCTCGAGGTCCGACTCTTGGTCCATCAGGTAGGAGGCGGCCTGGCGGAACGTGGCGTGATACTCCACGAACAGGATGAGTGCCATCTGCTTGCCCCCGTTCTCCTGACTCTCGCTCTCACCGGCGTATATACCCACGAGGCGTCCGGAAGTCACCTTCGGAGCCGTGGATGTCTCCGAACTTCGCCGAACGCTCCACAGGCGAACTTCAGACTCTGTGAAGTTGGACTCTTCGGTTACCACCCTCTGTAAGCAAGGCACGGAAGCGAAGCCTGAACGACTGGGTGTTTTGAGACTCACGTATCGATCCTGGCGCCTCCGTCTCAAGGTTTCCGAAAGAACGCCTTCCACCGGGAGCCGCTCTTGGTCTGGCCTACCTCATCCGACCGTGCTGATTCGGGGCTGGCGCAGTGATCGGCGAGGCGGCTACAATTGTTACTGGCATGACAACGTCGCGGATCGCCACGCACGGCGCCGGTGAGGGCCCCATCTTCGGTCGCGAGCGCGAGCTGTCCCAGCTCTACGGGCTGGTCGACAGGGTTCAAGAGCGTGGTGCGGCGCTGCTCGTACGGGGCGAGGAGGGCATCGGCAAGTCCACCCTGCTGGCGGCGGCCGGCCGGCGCGCGGAGGATGTGGGTATGCAGGTGCTGCACGCGACCGGGGTGCAGTCCGAGACGCAGCTGCCGTTCGCAGGGTTGCACCAGCTCATGCTGCCGGTGCTCGGTGAGGTCGACCGCCTGCCCGCACCGCAGCGGACGGCACTCTTGGCTGCCTTCGGCATGACGGAGGAGGAGGCGCCTGACCGATTCCTGATCGCGCTCGCCGTGCTGGAGTTGCTCTCCGAGGTCGCCGAGCGTGTGCCGCTTGTGGTTGTCGCCGACGACGCGCATTGGTTCGATAGCTCCACCGCCGGCGTGCTCGCCTTCGTCGCTCGGCGCGTCGAGCACGAGCCGATAGTCGTGCTCGTGGCCAGCCGCCCCAGACACCATCGTCCTCATCCACGGCTTCTGGATGACCCCCCGCAGCTGGGAGAAGTGGGTCGAGCACTACCGCCACGCAAAGACGGTCACAGACTACAAGGAGTTCGAGGGACGCTCCCACTACATCGTCGGACAGGACGGCTGGGAGGAGGTCGCAGACTACGCCCTGGCATGGGCCACTGAGCACGCCATCACCCGTCCTGCGACCTGAGCACTCGCCCATCGGCGCGGCGCAGGTAGAGGCGGAGGGCGGAGACTCCTACGAACAGCGTGTCACACCCCTCGAACTGTTCTTCGACCTTGTCTTCGTCTTCGCCCTCTCCCAGGTAACCGGCTTCCTCGACGGATAAGCCCAGGGCGCGCTCTGGGCTGTGGCGCTCGCGGTCAGCTACGGAGTCGCGGTCGTCCGTGGGGTCTCGGGCTTCAGGATCCATGCTGGGCACTTCGCCGAGCGCCACGGCCTCGTGGTGATCATAGCGTTGGGCGAGTCGATAGTGGCTGCTGGCGTTGGGGTCTCGGGACTGGCGCTCGGGATGGGAGTACTCGCCGCCGTCGTGGTTGGGATCGCGCTCGCAGCGGCCCTGTGGTGGGCATACTTCGACCTCGTCATGCTAACCGCCGAGCACAGGCTCTCAGAGGCGCAGGGAGAGGAGCGGGCGAGGCTGGCGCGAGACTGCTACAGCTACCTGCACCTGCCGATGGTGGCAGGGATCATCTTCGTAGCCCTCGGCGTCAAGCAGACTCTCTCTCACGTCGGAGAATCCGCCTTCTACGAGGTTGGGTGAATAGGGTGTTCTGGCCCTACGAAACTGGGCTGCTAGCGGCTTCGGTGGGCGGTGGTATGTTCTGGTTTAGGCGGAAGAGATTGGTAGGGTCGTACTTGCCCTTGAGATCCAGCAGCCGCTCGTAGTTGGCGCCGTATGCCGCCCTCACTCGATCCTCCCCTTCGTCCCCGAGGTTGTTCACGTAGACGCCTTCCCCGAAGAAGGGCTCCATCGCCTCGAACAACGAGCGCGTCCACTCGACGTTCCTCTCCGACTCCGCCGGGTCGGCCCACTGCGAGAGGATCAGGAAGTCGTAGTGCTCGTCCCTGTGCGGGAAGGCCGTCGCCGTCGGATCCACGCGGCTTGCCACCCCGTGCATCTGTTGGAGGCCAACGCCCGTGGCCGGCGAGGGCATCTCGGAGACGTACTCGGCCATGATCTCGATGGCCTCCTCGCCTAGCTCCTTGAGGTAGCTCGACTTCCAGTAGTGGCGCCGTCCTGGCGGGAAGCCCGCGTCGGGGGAGTTCTGGAGCGTGGTGTAGGCCATGGGCTCGATGTTATCAGCCAGCGGCGAGCCGAACTCCCGCAGGGGACGAAGCACCCGCTCTCCCTCCTCGAGGGGCCCGCAGTAGCACACCGAGACGCCGATCACGCCGTCGGGCGTTACGCCCAGCGAAGCGGTGGTCGAGAGCTCGTCGGGACACCCGCTGGCAAACTCGTGGTAGAAGCGGAGGACCTCGTGGGCCTTGGCTAGCGGGTAGGACAGCCCTCCGGCCAGCACCGTCGAAACCGGGTGCAGCCGGTATCCGAAGGAGGTCACAACGCCGAAGTTGCCTCCCCCTCCCCGGATGCCCCAGAAGAGGTCCTCGTTCTCTTCCTCTGTCGCCCTCAAGAGTCGGCCGTCGGCCGTAACCACCTCGGCCGAGATGAGGTTGTCGCAGGCGAGGCCGTGCAAGCCGTTTAGCCAGCCGAGGCCACCCCCGAGCGTTAGACCCGCTATACCGGTCACCGAGACGACACCGAGGGTGGTCGCCAACCCGAACGCCTGCGTCTCGTGGTCGAACTCGCCCAATGTGAGCCCCCCTTGGGCTTCGGCGGTACGCCTGACGGGATCGACGCGGATGCCCTTCATGGACGAAAGGTCGAGCATCAGGCCCCCGTCGCATACCGCCTTGCCAGCGACGCTGTGTCCCCCGCCATGGATGGATAACGGCAGATCGTGAGACCGGGCGAACTCGACCCCCATCATCACGTCGGCTACGCTCGCGCAGCGGACGATCAGGGCCGGACGTCGATCCACCATGGCGTTGAAGACCGCCCTAGCGGCGCCGTAGCGGTCGTCCTCAGGGCGTATCAGGTCGCCCCGAAGGGCAGCCGCAAACCCTTGGATGTCCGCCTCATCTAGGGGCTTGGTTGAGGGCAACCCTAGGGCGTCTTGCCGATCCACCATAACGCGTCGTCCTTTCCCCAACGTAGCATGATAGAACCCTTGTGCTACGTTGGGCACAATAGCAGATCCCAGACCTACGTACCTTCGTACTCTTGGAAGGTCGCGGAGAGAGAACTTCGGCGAATTTGCCTTCCACGCACTCGGGTGAATGAGGGCGGTCTCCCTCAAGGCCCAAGCAATCTATACTTGTGCCAAAAATTGCATGTGCCCCCGCATGGGTATATGCTACCCGTTACAAGGGAAAGGGTAAATGCTGGAGGTGACCGGGGATGCAGGCTTCAACCAACATACGGCGCACACCGGAGAGGCGAGAGGGGCGAAGGAAACTGCTGGCTGTGGCGGCTGCGCTGGTGATGGCGGTGGCAGCACTGTTGCTCACGCTGGCGCTGAGTAGCAGCATAGGGCCGTCCAATGCGGCGGTCCAAAAAGAGCTGCCTTACACTTTCTTTTTCACTCATTACCAACTGCTTGGCGATCCGAACAACCCCGATGGGGTCAGGTATCACTCCAATGGCAAACCCTCTGCCAAAGCGCCGAATGGCTCCGAGGTCACCCTCTCAGGTAAGGGAGGGTGGAACCCAAAGAACGATATCGCTAAGGGCGGTGGTCACTATACTATTAAGGGCTCCTCGGGAGCGGTCAAAGCACAGGGATCATGGCGAGTAACCGGCTTTAGATCGTTCGAGCAATTCAGTGGTTGGTGGGGGATGGGACCGGATTTCAAGGAGAAAGGGTGGCAGGGACCCCCTGGATCGGCTTCCTTCTCAGGGTTTCTGACGCTCAGGGTGAGCCTCGAGAACCAAGGAGAGGGTACCCTCGTTGCCTGGTGTCTTATGCCCCAAGTCCTTAAGAAGCACCCACATCTTGCTAATCCGGACGGTCATGTGGGAGATGGTATCTCGCTGAGTGGGGGTAAGTTCGATTTCACGAACTTCGAGGAAAATGAAATGAGCTTAGAGGGTGTGATGTTCTATTCGACCGACCCGGCTAGCGACGGTTATGTGTTGACTCCTGAGGGGACTACCGTTCGCAAGCCGGCGGCTGATGACGATGATGACTAACTCTAAGGCGAGCGCCACCGGTGGTACTTGGCTCGTGTGACCGCCCGTCTTGATGGCGGCGGCGAGTTTGGTGCTGGCGGGATTTGGTATGGGGGGGTGGCGCTTTTGAGGCGCGCCTCGTCGTAAGTGCTAGGCCTGCGCCGAGGAGTTGGGTGCGGCCCGCTTTGCCGGGCCCGTTGCCTTGCGCTCGTTGTCACAGCTCCACTCTAGCGTACAACCCTGTGCCAGGCATGGCGGCAACCGTTACGAGGAAGAAGATCCGTAGCCAACTTCGCAGCCGTGCAAGGCCTGCTCTCGAGGCTAAAGCTAGTGACTAGAATTGCGGTTGCGGCTTCCTACTTAGCTTCTTCTCACACCCGTGCAACACGTCGATGCGGTCGACGTAGACCCGATCATAGCCGCCGCCGCCACAGTCTATCTGGTCCTTGAAGCCGTCCTTCGCCGCAACCGCGTCATTGCCCGAACCCGTGCTTATGTAGTCGTTTTTGGAGCCACCTTGCACGTAGTCGTTGTTGCCTCCGCCGTAGAGTTTATCCTCACCGTTGTCGCCGTAAACGGCGTCCGCTCCAGGGTTACCGTTGAGGGTGTCTTTGCCGCGGTTCCCTTCTATGCGGTCGTCACCCTTTCGGCCCTTTATGACATTAGCGCTGGCATTACCGCTGAGTTGGTCATCGCCGTCGGTGCCGGAGCAGTTGGTATTGCAGACCTTTGGCACCCCGTCCTGGGCCAAGGCCACCCCTGCGGCTACCAGCAGCGCTAGCATCATCGACGCTATCAACAGCGTGGTTCTCTTCATGCATGCCCCTTCCGGACGCGAGAGT
>JACCSM010000175.1 GCA_013698525.1 Rubrobacteraceae bacterium | reverse complement strand
GCGTATCTCCCCGTCCAGGAGGATCCGGTGCTGTTCGGTGTCCACAGCGAGGTCGCCGAACACTACGGCGTCTCCCCGGAAGATGTAGAGCCCTACGACACCACGCTCGATTACGTGGTCGCGGCCGCGGGCGGCTGACTGCTCGGCACCTTTTCGGGCGCGCTGGCAGCGCGTCAGGTGTCGTTCGAGAACCTCCACGCCGAGACGGTCGGAGAGATCGAAGTCGAGGGCAAAGTGCTCGTGATCAAGAGGATAAAACAAGTCTTCCACATCACAGCGGAAGGGCAGGACCGCGAGACCATAGAGAGGGTCCTCGAGGTCTACGCCGATAGCTGTCCGGTGGCGGCTTCCGTAAAGGGGAGCATCGAGATCTCCAGCGAGTTGGACCTCACGCTCGCCTGATCCCGCGGGCCAATGGCCCGCGATCTCACGGTAGGGTGTTCTGCCGGAAGATCAGGCCAAGTAGTTCCTCCCCGAAGTCCGAAGCTGTGCTGACGTCCCCGGCCTGGATCTCGATGTTGTTCAGGTACTGGAGACGGAGCACGTCTCCTCCTCCTGGGTGTGCTTCGGGGATGATCCCCCCAAAGAACACCCCGAGGTTCTTCAGCCCGGCCGCGGCGCCAGGCGTCGCTGGATGGGAGAGAGGAAGATCCACGTAGACGCAATCCACGTGGTGCAGGCAGAGATCACGCAAATGACCGTGGACCAGCTCCTCCAGATCGGCCCCAGGCTCATCGACCCGCATGAAGGCGAGGTTGTGATCCTGACGCACCTCGACGCTCATCCGGGAGGGCTGTAGCGCCGGGTCATGGACCTCGTCGATGACACGCCGCAGTCCGTTGTGCTCGACGACGCGCCTGATCGCTTCCAGATAAGGTGCAGGAGGGTAGATCTCCCGCTCCGGTTCGTCTTTGACGCGCATGTAGAACAGGGCGACGGACCCGCGACGCCCTTCCCTCTCCTCGCCGATCTGCTTGTACGAGACGGACGCAGGAATATAGCCGAGCAAGAACCCTGTCTCCCTCGCGCCTAGATGGAGATTGCCTCTCTGGCTGTACGGATGGACGGCGGTCGCCTCGCTGTAGAGCCCGTACATGCCGGCCTCCCCGGCCCACTCTGCCATGAAGGTCTTCATCCTCGGGAAGAGATGGTGTCCACGAAACCGCGGGTCCACGACCGCCTGCCCGGCCTCCCCGACAGGCGAGTCGGGATGATCCAGGGTAATGGCCAGATGTCCCACAAACTCGCCCTCCGGCGTTACCGCGACGCAGGAGATCATGAGACCTTTCTCCTGCAGCTCCCTGATCCTGTCGGGATAGTAGATGTAGTCCCAGTCGTAGCTGTAGCCGTAGGAGCGGTAGACACAGCGTGAAAGCTCGAAGGATTCCTCGGGGCGCATCATGCGAATCTCCAGAGGGATAACTTCGGGCACGGCGGTGGCTTCCAGGGCTCTGCGGTGCTCATCCTCGGGGAGGTGATCCCTGACGTCGGTATTAGGAAGGTGCTTGAGGAGCTCGACCCTGTTGCCGCGTCGGCCGAGGTTTACAAAGCGGGTCTCGTCGAAGGACCCGTGGAGTACCTCGAGCACGGTTCGATCCTCCCCGTCTTCCAGGCGTTTGTAGTCGAAAGGCAGGCCCTGGTCCTCGACCGCCACGACCACCAGCCCCGCTCGGCGCAAGACTTGCACGTCCAAAGTTCCCTCCTCTTCGGGCCCGAAGGCGTGCTCGACGACGTTCATGCAGACAAGTTCTACGGCCTGGTCCACATGCTCGGCATCCCTCAGGCCGAGCTGGCGGGTCATCTGCTTTACGAACTCCACCACCGGCGGCAGGAACCCGGCGTCGGCGGAGACCGTGACGCACGCGATCGGTTCCTCTGGCGTTGCTTTCATGTCGGTCATAAGAAATCCTTCTTCGAAACTACCATTCGCATCAGAACCTTTATTCTCCTAGGTCTAGTTGGCATTGACCAAACAGGCGGCGCGCACGTCACGGCCGTCTGTGCCGCAGGTCCTCGGACGCCGCTAGCCGGCCTCACATGTAGCCCATCTCACTAGCCTGGTGCGTGAGTCCGCTACGGAACTTAGGGTGGGCGATACCGATCAACTTCCTGGTCCGTTCCCTTATGCTGGAGCCGCGAAGCTCGGCCACACCGTACTCGGTGGCGACGCAGTCAACGACGTTCTTGAACGTGGTGACCGCGGCACCCGGGTGCAGTTGTGCGACGATGCGGGAGACCGACTCGTCGGCCGTCGTCGAGTGCAGCACGATAAAGGATTGACCGTGCTCGGCGAAGATCGCTCCGCGCGCAAAGTCCGGCTGGCCCCCGGAGGATGAGTAGTAGTCGCTGCCTAGCGACTCCGAGGCGCACTGGCCGAGGAAGTCGACCTCGAGGGTGGCGTTGATGGCGACGATGCGGTCCTCTTTCGCGATGTTGCGTGGATCGTTGGTGTAGCTAACAGGCCAGAACTCGACGCCGGGGTTATCGTCCACGAAGTCGTACAGCCGCTGGCTTCCCAGAGCCGTTGTCGTGATGATCTTGTTGCGGTGGGTGACCTTGTTGGCGCCCGTGATCACACCCCCCTCTACGAGGTCTACAAAGCCGTCCGAGAGCAGCTCCGTGTGCACGCCGAGGCCCGCGTGGTCTCCGAGCAGGCCGAGTACCTCGTTCGGGATCGCCCCTACCCCGGCCTGCAATGTCGCGCCGTCGGGGATGCGCTCCCCGACGTACTCTGCGATCCTGCGGTCGGTCTCCCGCGTCGGCCTGTTCGGGAGTTCGATGAGCGGGTAGTCAGCCTCGCACCAGCCGACGATCTGGCTCACGTGCACCTGGTTCTCCCCGGAGGTGCGGGGCATCCTGCGGTTCGCTTCCAGGAAGAAGGGCGCCTCGCCGATCATCGCCGCCGTGTAATCGGCGTGGGGACCCAGCGAGAAGTAGCCGTGGCGGTCGGGCGGGGAGGAGGCGACGAGCACGAGCGAACGCCGGGTCGAGCGGCGCATGAGACGCGGGACGTCACTGAAGTTGTTTGGGACGAGGTCGCACGTACCCTCGTGGAAGGCTTCGCGGTTGGCCGGGGAGAGAAACCAGGAGACGTGGCGGAGGCTCGCAACGTCGCCGTACATGTAGGGACGCTGGCGCAGTGAAAGCATCTGGTGGATAGTGACGCCGGAGAGTTGATCCGCCCGAGCTTCTATCTCATCGAGGACCGTTGCCGGCTCGCCGTTGCCAAGCCCGACGATGAGGTCGGCCCCCTCGCCAAAGTGGTCGAGCACTGCCTGTGGCGGGCCGAGCTTGCCAGCGAGCGCGGCCCCTATCTCCGGTGGCTTGTTTGAGGTCGGACCTTCCATAATAAGCGTCCATCCAATCGGATCTGATCTACTGAGCGAGTACCTGTCCCCAGGTCTGCGGTCGCGGATATCTTACCCAACCCTCGACGACCATACCAAGAAGACCGCTCGAATGACTGAGGCATCCGACCTTACCAGGGCGCAGCGTCCGACAATGTTGGAGCCGCGGCCCACAGCAGAGGATTTTGGTGTTGACAGTATCTTCGCGGGAGGGTAGAGTTCTTCCGTTGTGTTGTTGTCGCGCAAAGGACTGAAGGATTGATGCACATCCGTCGCACGAACATAGGGATTCCGGTGTTCGGGGGAGAGGTGCGTCCCGAGGTCCGCGAGGTCGCGATGAGAACGTGAGCTTCTAGCTCGACCACACTTCTCAGAAGAGGCCCCCGGACCGAGCGGACCGGGGGCCTCGAGCTTTGCTCGATAAGAGCAGGCGATGGTTTCCGACTCCGATCCAAATACGGATGGTATCAGCCCTTCCAGGCGCGACGAAGTGACGAGAGTAGAGGAGACCGAGAGATGTTCAACGACTGGCATTACATGGTGGCACAGGACCGGATGGCCCGCGAGCAAGACTTCGCCGACCGAAAGGCAGAACGCGGGAGATACGCACGGTCCCCCGGACAACCCTCTCTGAGGGCCAGGTTGGCGCGCAGGCTCTTCGACCTAGCGGTAGCCGCCGAGCGTGAGGAGACCTGGCGCGTTGTCTGGGAGAAGCTGGAGGCCAGGGGGCGCCTGTAGAGCGGGCGCCCCTCAGGGTGGGATTTCTAAAGGAGGTTTTTGTGAAAGCTCTAGAGTTAAGAGAGGTAGAGAAGAGTTTCAAGAAGCGGCGGGGGGAGGTGGTATGCGCCCTCGACTCGGTCTCGCTCTCGGTCGGGAAAGGGGAGGTCGTCGGCATCCTCGGTCCCAACGGGAGCGGGAAGAGCACGCTGGTGCGTGTCATTTCCACGCTCGTCCTCCCTGACAGCGGGGAGGTCGAGGTCTTCGGGATCGACGCCACGCGCCATCCCAAGCAGGTGCAGCGCAGCATGAACCGGGTCAGCGTCGAGGCCAGCTTCTTCAAAAAGCTCTCGGCCATGGAGAATCTGCTCTACGGGGCCAAGCTCTACGGTGTGACCAGCACCGAGGCGCGGCCAAGGATAAAGGAGATCCTCGACAATATCGGCTTCGCCCAAAAACGCGCCACGGAGCCCATGGAACACCTCAGCCGCGGGATGCAGCAGAAGATAGCGCTCGCAAGAGCTTTGATGACAAGCCCCGTCCTGATGCTCCTCGACGAGCCGACGACGGGCCTCGACCCAAGGAGCAAGAAGGACGTTCAGGCGTTCATCCGCAGGATACGCGACGCCCACGACTCCTCGATATTGCTTTGCACCCACGACATGGGCGAGGCCGAGGAGCTCTGCGACCGCGTCGGCATCATGATGGACGGGAAGATACTGGCCCTCGAAGAAGCCGAAGAGCTCAAGCGCCGCTATGCCGAGAACGGAAGCGTGC
>JACCSM010000173.1 GCA_013698525.1 Rubrobacteraceae bacterium | reverse complement strand
GGGTTCTTCTCGTCGCCGCGCCAGTAGGCCCCTGCTATGTTCTGCAGCTTGAAGGCGCCGAGCCTGCCCGTGCTAGGGACGTGCGGTCCGCGGCAAAGGTCGAAGAAGTCTCCCTGCTTGTAGACCGTGATCTCACCGTCTTCCAGGGCCTCGACGATCTCCGTTTTGTAGGGGTTGTCCACATAGAAATCCTCGGCCTCCGCCTTGGAGACCTCCTCGCGCTCTATCGGCAGGTCGCGCGCGACGATCTCACGCATCCGCTCCTCGATGCGGGGCAGATCCTCGTCCGTAAGACGCCCTGCGACCTCAATGTCGTAGAAGAAGCCGTTCTCTATCGGCGGGCCGAGGGTCAACTTGCTGCCCGGATAGAGCTCCACGATAGCCTGCGCCATCGCGTGCGCCGTCGAATGCCGCAGGACCTCGAGGCCCTCCGATGAGTCACCGGTAACCACCTCGAAATCTCCACCACCGTCCAGCGGGGCATCGAGATCGATCAGGCGCCCGTCCAGCTTCGCGACCACAGCGTCTCGGGCGAGGCGTTTGCCTATCTTCTCGGCGACGTCCCGGGCCTTCTTGCCCGGCTCTATCTCGAGTTGTTTACCGTCGGGTAGCTTGACGGAAGCCATGTGTGCACCTTTCCTGGCAAGGGTGGCTAGTTAAAACGCGGGATCTTACTAGATAGTTCGACGAAGCACGCCGGCGAAATTCGCGCAGCGCGGTGGGCGATAGTGGATTCGAACCACTGACCTCTTCCGCGTCAAGGAAGCGCTCTCCCCCTGAGCTAATCGCCCTTACTCTCCGTGGACGCCCTTACGCCGCTCCGAGAGGCGGCACCCGGAATCGAACCGGGGTACAGGGTTTTGCAGACCCTTGCCTAACCACTCGGCCATGCCGCCAGCGGCGCCGCTACGACCCACGGCCAGAGCGGAAGACGGGATTCGAACCCGCGACCCTCACCATGGCAAGGTGATGCTCTACCAACTGAGCTACTTCCGCGTTCGGCCCTAATTTAGCACGGCCCAAAGGCTCTTACAAGCGATCGTTGAACCACCGCTTTCGCGAGAAAACCACGTAACGCATGATGAAGAAGCTGATGGTAGAGGCCACGGTGACGGAGATGATCTTTGCGACGTTACCGGCGAGATACGTCGGCACTTCCGTATAGACAATAATAGGGTGGATCAGGGCCCAGAACAGCCCGCTACTTATCACTATGTTGACGAGCACCTGCAGCCCGAAGAGCACTATCTGCCTCACATCATGTTCGGCCCTCCCCGAAAGGTCCACAGTGTGTTCCACGCGTAACTGTTCAGGTTCGCGAGAACCAGCGCTACTCCGTTGTAGATAACGAGAAGGGTCACGTCGCGCGTCGGCTCCAGCCACAAGAACAGGTTCAAGACCCCTATGTCTATGGCGGCGTTGGAGAGCCCGACGATGGAGAATTTGGAGAAGCGTTTCCCCCCGCTCTTCAGCTTGGCCTTCGCCTCGCTCATCTCTCCCCCATCGCCTGCTCGTAGTATCCGCGCAACGTTCGCGTCGACGATCCCCAGTCGCGCCTCTCTGCGGCCGCGCGGGCGTTGCGCCCCATCCTGGCCCTCAGACCGTCGTCCGAAACGATCTTTCTGACGGCGGCGACGAGGGCTGCGTCAGAACCAGGATCGTAGAGTAGCCCTGTCTCGCCATCGTCAACCACCTCCCCGGTCGCACCCGTCCTTGCGGCGAGCACGGGCAGCCCGGAGGCGAGGGCTTCGATCATCGCCATCCCCAACGTCTCCGTGGTCGAGGGGAACAAGAAAGCATCGGCGGAGGCGAACGCTGCAGCGAGCTCCTCGCCGTGCAGCGCCCCCGTGAAGAACGCCCGCGTATTCGCATACTCCTGTTCGAGGTCCCTGCGCGCGGGTCCGTCTCCGACAAGCGCGAGACGTACTCCTGGCACCTCGTCGAGAACGACCCTCAGCCTACCGATGTCCTTCTCGTGGCCGAGGCGCCCAACGTAGAGCAGGAGCCGCTCCGCCGGGTGGCCGTTCGTCAGCCTGACCCGCCAACCCTTCGAGAACTTGTCGGGGTGGAAGCGCCTGGCGTCGACACCCTGCGGCCACAGATGCAGCCGCTCGACACCCTCGCCGGCAAGGTACCGGAGCGTCGCCTGCGAAGTGCAGAGGTTGATGGCTGCCCTATTGTGCAGCTTCCTCGTGTACCAGCGTGTGGCCCGGTCGAAGAGCCCAAGTTTGTAGAAGCTGGCGTAGGCGGCGATGTTCGTGTGGTAGGACGCCACAAGAGGGACGTCCAGGCTCCTCGAGTAGAAAGGAGCTCCCCGTCCGAGAACGAAGGGGTTGACGGCGTGGATCAGCTCGGGCCCGAAACTACGCAGCGCGTTGCCGACGCCGGGGTTTATGAGAGCAAGCTTTATCTGGGGATAGGACGGGAATGGCACGCTCGAGACGCGGTGGATCGGAACCCCTTCGTATGAGCCGGATCCTTCCCCATACTTCGGGGCGATCACAAGCATCTCATCACCCATCCCGAGCAACTCTTCGATGGTGTGCTTGAGCCTAGTGACGACACCATCGGTGGCCGGAAGGAAGGTCTCGGTAAAGAACGCGATTCGCAACCGGCCACCCCCGCTAGCCGCGGCCGAACCCGGGCGTTACGACCCTGCAGCGCCGCCTACCCGCTCCTCTATGGGTTCTGTCGCTACCGGCCCGCACCAGCCTCCGATGTCCACTCGTAACGATTCGCACTCCAATTCTACAGGTTCGAGATGATGGCCTGCGTAAACTCCCTGGTCCCGGCGCTGCCGCCGAGGTCCTTTGTACGCGTCTCGGGCCGCTCGAGCGCCGCCTCTATTGCCGTCTGCATCCTGTCGGCCTCCTCCCCGTAGTCGAGGTGGATGAGCATATTCTTGGCCGAGAGCAGCGTCGCGAGCGGGTTGGCCCTGTCCTGTCCGGCGTACTTCGGGGCCGAGCCGTGGACAGGCTCGAAGACCGCGATCTCCTCCCCTATGTTAGCCCCAGGGGCGACGCCGAGCCCACCCGTAAGTCCCGCGCAGAGGTCAGATAGGATGTCACCATAAAGATTGGGACAGACCAGAACGTCGTAGAGGTTCGGCTTCATGACGAGCTGCATGCACATGTTGTCGACGATGCGGTCGTCTATCTCCTCGAAGTCATTCTCGTAGTCTTTTGCGACCTCGAAGAAGACGTCTCTGAACAGGCCGTCGGTGAACTTCATGATGTTGGCCTTGTGGATGACGGTGATGTGCTTGCGGCCCTGCTCTTTAGAGCGCTCGAAGGCCATCCTGCAGATGCGCTCGGTACCCTCACGGGTGATGATCTTGATCGACTCCGCCGCGTGCTTGCCAACAGTGTGCTCCACGCCGGCGTAGAGGTCCTCCGTGTTCTCACGGTAGATGATGAGGTCGATGTTCTTGTACGGCGTCTCCACCCCAGGCAGGCTCAGGGCCGGCCTGATGTTCCCGTAGAGGTCGAGCTCTTTGCGCAGCGCCACGTTCACGGACCGGAACCCCGTCCCTACCGGCGTGGTGAGCGGCCCCTTGAGCGCCACCTTGTTGCGCTGTATAGACTCGAGCACGGACTCTGGTAGAGGCGTGCCTTCCCTGTCCATCACCGTCTCGCCGGCTTCGGCGATCTCCCACTCGATGTCGACTTCGAGCGCGCCTATAACCTCCTTTACGGAGTCCGTGAGATCAGGCCCTATCCCGTC
>JACCSM010000170.1 GCA_013698525.1 Rubrobacteraceae bacterium | reverse complement strand
ACTGGGACGTCATCGAGCGGAACGGGGTCACTATCTACTACTCGGCGCCGACCGTGATCCGGGCGTTCATGAAGCAGGGCACCGACCCGATAGAGAAGCACGACCTCTCGTCCTTGCGGCTGCTTGGTACCGTGGGCGAGCCCATCAACCCCAGGGCGTGGGAGTGGTACAACGACAACGTCGGCAAGGGGAACTGTCCCATCGTGGATACGTGGTGGCAGACGGAGACGGGAGGCATCATGATCTCGCCGCTCCCCGGCATCACCAGGACGAAACCCGGCAGCGCCACCCGACCGTTCCCCGGCATCTTCGTGGACATCTACGACGAGGATGACAATCCCATTGAGGGCGCCGGCAAGGGGAACCTGGTCATCACCAGACCCTGGCCCGGCATGCTCCGCACGATCTACAAGGACCCCGAGCGTTTCCGCAAGACCTACTGGGAGAGGCTCGGCGACAAGTACTTCGTGGAGGACGGCGCCGAGCGCGACGAGGACGGTTACTACACCATAACCGGCAGAATAGATGACGTGATGAACGTCTCCGGGCACCGCATCGGAACGATGGAGGTCGAGAGCGCGCTCGTGGGGCACAAGTCCGTTGCCGAGGCCGCCGTCATCGGGCGCAACGACGAGGACAAGGGACAGGCCATCGTGGCCTACGTCATTCTCGAAGGCGATAAGGAAGGCTCCGACGAGCTGATCCAGGAGCTCAACCAGCAGGTCAGGAAGGCCATAGGCCCGCACGCGAGGCCCGAGGAGATCATCTTCACCCCCGATCTCCCGAAGACGAGGAGCGGCAAGATCATGCGCCGCGTCCTTCGCGGCGTGGCCGAGGGCGAGTCCGACCTCGGAGATACCTCGACCCTCGCCGATCCATCCGTCGTGGACGACCTCCAGGAGGCCCGCCAACGATAGTAGCTTCAAACTGAAGGACGAACTTGCGACCGGCGAGGATAGCCTCGCCGGTTTCTTTTTGCGTCAACCCGGCGCGAGAAAAAAGCTACTATGCGCTCTGGGAGCATCCAGGGCTCCTGGTTCGATGCTCGAAGTGCGCCGCCTGCCCAGTCGTGCCTTTCTTGTGCGGCCTGACGAGCTCGTTGCATTCACGGCAACGGAACTTCGGGACCGGTCTGCGCCACTTCGCGGCTCCGCCGCGCAATAGTAGTGCGTCCTCAATGCCGACGATCCGGTTATCCAATTTGCAGGACGTTGCTTTCGGCATCGTTACCTCCTATGTTGACACTGTTTTCCACTGCCGGATGCGAGCTTTCATCTCAGGGAGTACCTCGGGCCAATCATGCAGCGTCGCCGGATCGAAATCTGCGCCGTTCGGCCATGCCAGAGTATGGACTTCGGTGTCGATGAGAACCTGATCGAACAGTTCCCGATCTCGCAGTGGTCCGTAGAGATCACCCGCCAATACCGGTCGAAAATCTATGGTCTGCTCCGTTTCATCGTCGAGCTTCACCCGCAAGGTGCATGGTCCAACGATCCGAAACGACTCGACGCGGTAGATTGCATGGCTCATAGTCATCCCTTCCTACTCCAATGGCTGTACTGGCAATGGGCTTCGACCAGCTTGCAGACGTTGCCAGTCGTCCATCAACTCCGGTTGGTGGAGTTCGGCCTACGCTTCGACGAGCCGCCGCTGGCGTCTGGGGAGCGAACCCGCTATCAACTCGACCGGATCTACACCATAGATCGCTACCTCATCCTGGTAGTAAGCGTGAAATGAGGGCTATGGTGTTGCGTGCCAGCCTCCCAGTACATACGGATGATACCGAAGAAACGGCTGATCTCTGGCATGGAGATATTTTTAGCGGTCAACCAGTAAAGAGACATAGGGTGGAATCGGAATGCTCCCGCTCTTCTTATGAAACGCTAACGGGGCAATTCCAGGCGCTGGCCGGGGTGAATGACATAGCTTTCGAGGCCGTTTTCTTCGCGGATGGTTTCGATCATTACGCGGGGGTCTTCGGACGGTGGATAATTCTCCGTCGCGACTTCCCAGAGCGTGTCGCCGGAAGCCACTGTGTAGATGGCGGAAGGTGAATCAGCGGAGCCCGACCGGGCGTAGATCATGCAGACCGCCAGGGTAGCCACCAGCAGCGCCCCGAGCCGTCTTCTCCTGTACACACTGGGGTGTCTCACTCTCGAAGAGTAATCGAAGTAAGGAGCCTTCCCAACGGTCATGTTGCGGGCGGCCTGGAAACTTTTCGGGACGTTCGAGCGTATGTATCTATAGTAAAATAACGTCCACTTCAAGAAATTTACAAGGAGGGACAACAAGTGGGATTCGGCGGTTATCTGGTAGTGATGATCCTGGGCGCCCTCATATCCGGGGCGGCGTCGTTATGGGTGCGAAGTTCGTACTCCAAGTATTCGAAGAAGATGAGCAACAGCGGAATGACAGGTGAGGACGTTGCGAAGATGATCCTGGCCCGCAACAACCTCTCAAACGTCAGGGTCGAGCCGGTGGCGGGGAAGCTCACCGACCACTACGACCCCCGGAGCAAGATGGTGAGGCTCTCGGAGGACAACTTCCGGGGCAACTCCATCGCGGGGGTGAGCGTGGCGGCGCACGAGGTCGGGCACGCCATCCAGGACGCCAGCGGCTACGTCCCGATGAAGCTGCGGGCGGGGATCTTTCCGATAGTCAACTTCGCCGGGCAGCTATGGTTCCCGCTGTTTTTCCTGGCGATCATCATGGGGATCGGGACCCAGATGGGCTCGTTGATGATCCAACTCGCCGTCATCGCCTTCGCCAGCATCCTGGCGTTTCACGTGGTGACGTTGCCGGTGGAGATAAACGCCTCCACCCGCGCCTATGGGATGCTGACGCGCTACGGTGTACTCTCGCACGGCGAGGCCGGCGGCACGAAGCGGGTGCTAACGGCGGCAGCCTGCACGTACATCGCGGCGGCGCTGACCTCGTTGCTGACACTCTTGTACCTGATCCTCCTGAGCCGCGATTAGTCTGAACCGGGTTCGAGGATTCGAAGGGCGGGGCTTCATTGCTCCGCCCTTTCTCGTGCCTGGAGCCTCGCGGGCAACGTCTTTTCGCAGGTTGTAGAATATCCGGGTCGTGGAGGAGATTCGACGAATAACCAAGCGCAAGCGGCGTCCGCGGAGTGTGGGCGAACCGCACCCGTGGGAGCCCCGTCATATGAAGCTGGCGGGGATGCGCTTCGCTGACGCCGCGGACGACCCTGCGGGACGGCGTAACGTGACGCTCGGCGTGATACAGCACCTGTGGCGTTCGCCGGTGCCGTTCGTCGGCTTCTATCCGCCGGAGGGCGCCAGGGTGACGAAGGAACGTTCTTACTCTCCTGCCTCTCCGCGCCACATAGACGACACCGAGTACCTGGCCGGGGTGGAGGCGCACAAGAGGGCTACGCGGCGGACCTGCGCGACTGCAT
>JACCSM010000137.1 GCA_013698525.1 Rubrobacteraceae bacterium | reverse complement strand
CCCCCACCGGCCTCACGCTCGTCGCCTCGACGAGCGCGCTGATCCTTTTGGTCGCGAGGTATCGTCCGTAATCGAAGCCGTCCTCACCGACCTGGGGGCGTGAGATCTCACCCTCAACCCTCACCCTGTCGCCGACGCCGATGCTGAGGTCGCCGGCGAAGACCTCGACCCCTCCCCCGCGCAGGACCTCCCTGTCCTCGTACCAGAGGCGCTCGACCCTGAGGTCTGCCATGTAGCCGAAGCTGCTGCTTTCGGGAGGCGAGGCTATCCGGCCAACGAGCACGACCTCCCCCGGCTCCATGGCCGCCAGATCGGCGAGTGGGTCCGGCGTGGCCGCGTGTAACAACGCGATCGCGACGCCTCCTGCCGCGAACACGGGTGCCAGGATTGCCATCAATCGCCATTCGGTAGGGACGAGAACCCGCCACAAGAGCGCGCCGATCGCGACTATAGACCCGGCCACGAGGAGCACGGGGGCGAGGGATGGTGAGACCGTGCCGACAGCGACCCCCGCCGCGAGCAGGATAGCCCACAGATCCAACCTCACTGGAGGGCTGAGATCCAGGTCAGGACCGCGTCGCCTCGCCTCCCTAGACTGTGGCAAAGGGTGCTATCTTCTCCAGGGTCTCAGGCCCGATCCCCGGTATCTCTTCGAGCTCGTCTACCGAGGAAAACTGCCCGTTGGACTGCCTGTACTGGATGATGCTCTCGGCCGTCGACGGCCCGACCTCAGGCAACTCGTCGAGCTCCTCGACGTCCGCGGTGTTTATGTCTACCCTGAGCGAATCCTGAGATTCATCCTCTATCTCCTCCAGGGAGGCGGTGTAAACGACCCTCGGCGCCCCTTCCGAGAGGCGCGCCGTGTATAGGGCCCCGCCGACCAGCACGATCATGACCAGCATCGACACGATTACGTGCGGCCTGTAACGCGCAAAGTCACCGCCCTGCGCCCGCCGCAGCGCACCAGGACCGCGCGTGGCCGTCTCGAAAACGTCGTCTCTCACAGCACGGGTTATCGGGACACTGGGAAGATAGTTTTAGAGCGGTTTGCGAAACAAAACCGGGGGCATGTCGGCCGACGTCCTGAGAGCCGCGAAACGGCGGGCTGAAAGGCCGACAAGCGCAGGATTTAGAAGGGCACCCCTGCCAAATCTTGCTGTCAGAGATCGCTGAGTTTGCTGTTTTCGAACTTGCCGAGGACCTGTTCCATGGCGTCGGGGCCGATCGTGGCGCCGCCCCTGAACGGAAAATCGAGGGAGGCGGCGGTGAAGAGGACGAGGGATACGATCAGGGCCAGGGCAGCCACCATGAGTAGGTGAATCAGGGTGCTGTCCAGACCAAAGAGGTAGGTGAACCCCACCACGACGATCCCCCCGACTATCAGCACGACCCAGAGGATGACCGGCAATCCCTGCTCGGCCTCTAGCAACCGTTCTCTTCTGGCGTCCGCCAGCTCGTGCATACGCTCGAGCCCCTGTTCGTAGGGAATCTGCTGTGCGGGAGTGGACGGTTCGAAATTCTGCAGCTCGGCCCTGACCTCATCTAGCAGATCCCACGCCTTCGGGCTGGTCTTCCCCTTTTCCATAAGCGGCCACTCCTCGTTCACCACAACCCTGGCATAGGAGCGGACCAGTTCCTGGATGTGGCGACCTTCTGGCTCGGGCATCCTATCGGCGACCCAGAAGACCTCGGCCAGCTCGGTGGCTTCTTGGTCCGCCGTAGCTACGGCTGCGTCCCAAGCCTCCCATACCGCCACGACCATGAGCCCGAGCAGCACGGCATAGACTACCCCGAGAACCGCGTAGATAAAGCCAGCCACGTCGTTGTGTTGCCTGCGTACGGCGAACGGCACCGACCACTGCACCAAGATCAACCCGCCCACGGCGAGTGCCATGTATATGCACATCAGTAGCAAGCCGATAGGGGTACTCATGGCTGGCCGCCCTTCCGTTGGCCAGGTACCTTAGGGCAGGTCAAGATACTACCTTGCTGGTCATGGAGCAAACGCTCGTGCCGAGCAAATCAGACGGGGCTGTAGGCGGGAGGAGTCAGGGCATAAGGGCTTCTACGCAGAGCACGGCTTCGCGTTGCAGGCATCAGGACTTGGAGCTCATGGGGAGAAGTGACGGATGCGTGGGGTGGAGCCGAGGGGGATCGAACCCCTGACCTCCGCGCTGCCAGCGCGGCGCTCTCCCAGCTGAGCTACGGCCCCGGAAAACTCGTCAGAGTATATGCACCCTCCCTGGGGGTGTCAACGTACCTGGGTTACTCCTGCCAGTTCTCCTGGGGTGCGCTGCGCCAGAGGGATTCGAGGCGGTAGTAGTCGCGGGCTTCGTCGGTGAAGATATGGACGACCACGTCGAGGAAGTCGAGGCTGATCCAGGCCGTCCCTTCGTCGAGGCGCTTGGTGCGAGGACGGTGACCCTTCTCGATCATGCGCTCTATGACCTCTTGGGCCACGCGGCGCGTCTGGCGCTCGGTTTGGGCGCTGGCTACCACGAAGTAGTCCGCGTATGAGACGAGGCCCCTGAGGTCTATCAGGGTCACGTCTGTTGCGAACATCTCGCTCGCCGCGCGGGCCGCCGTGGCGGCCATCTCGTAGGTGAGCGCCTCGCCTTCTGTCGCGAATTTCTCCTTTCTTGCGACGGACTCGTCGCGCCTCACAGGATCTCCTCCTTCACAAGCCCTCCTTCCGCTCGACTTCCATCTCCTCTGTAGAGCCCTCTGTTCTCGATAATCTCACGTACCCCCTCAGGCACCAGGTACCTGATACTTTTTCTCTGCAACATCTTGCGCCGGATCGCCGTAGCCGAGATGTCGACCCTCGTACACTCGACGGGGAAGATCCGGTCGAAGTTCCTCAGGGCGGCTTCGAGGTGATCGAGCCTGGAGAGGTCGTATCCGGGCCGCGTCGCCGCGACCATGACGACCTGCTCGAGCAGGCGGTCAGGCTCTCTCCACGCGAGCAGGTTCGACACCTCGTCTGCGCCCGTGATGAAAAACCACTCGTCATCGGGCGAGCGCTCCCTGAGGATGCTCACTGTCTCGACGCTGTGCATCGGACGTCCGGCGTCGATCTCGACCCTGTCTACACTGAAGCGTTCGTTCCCCTCCACTGCCGCCTCGACCATAGCGAGCCGGTCGGGCGCTGTAGCCCTGACGCTCGAGGCTTCTTTGTGCGGTGGGATGCCGCCTGGCACGAAAACGACCTGCGCCAGGTCGAGCTCGGTCATGACCTGCTCTGCGACGATCATGTGCCCCTGATGCACAGGGTCGAAGGTACCGCCGAAGATCCCTACTCTCACGTCCACCTCACTGGAAATCGAAAACCGTCTCGCCGATCCTGACCTCATCGCCAGGCACCGCCCCGGCCCGCCGCAGGGCTCCCAATACCCCGATCTTCTGCAGCTCGCGCTGGAAACGCTCGACGCCCTCCCTGTTGCCCCAGTCTGTCTTGAGCGCGAGCCGCTCGAGGCCCTCGCCCGAGGCGACGTAGACACCGTTCTCGTGCTCCACCCCAACCCCCTTCCACGCCGGCCTGAAGACGCGATGTTCGCGCTCCGCAACCCCGGGCACGACACGCTCCTCCCCCATCTCGCGCAGCCTCTCCTCGAACCTGTCGCGCAGGTCTGCGACACCTTCCTCCGTGGCTGCCGAGACCTGAGAAGCTTCCGGAAAGGTCTCCCGCAGGTACACCCTCAGCTCCTCGTCGAGCAGGTCGACCTTGTTGAGCACGACGACCGTGGGCTTCTCAGAGAGCCTGGCGGCGTGGAGCTCGGCCCGCAGTGTGCCTTCGGCGCCTTCCGGGTCTTCGCTCGCGTCGAGCACGAGCGCGAGGAGCCGCGCCCGCGCCACGTGCCTGAGAAAGCGGTTGCCGAGGCCCCTGCCCTCGCTGGCCCCCGAGATAAGGCCAGGGATGTCTGCCACCACGAACCGTCCGCGGTAAGCCCTCTCGTCCACGACCCCGAGCTGGGGCGAGAGGGTGGTGAAAGGATATTCGCCCACCCTCGGACGGGCGGCGCTGAGGGCTCGAAGCAGCGAAGACTTCCCTGCGTTGGGCAGGCCGACGAGGCCGACATCCGAGAGGACCTTCAGCTCCAAGCGGATCTCACGCTCCTCACCGGGCAGACCCCTCTCCCTGAATGCCGGCGCCTGGCGGGTCGAGGTCGCGAAGGACCCGTTGCCGCGCCCGCCCTCGCCGCCGCCGGCGACGACGAATGTCTCTCCCGGTTGTGAGAGGTCGGCGAGGAGGCCGTCGCCGTCGAAGACCTGGGTCCCGACGGGGACCTCGAGCACGGCGTCCTTACCGCGCTCGCCCGCCCTGTTATTGGATGAACCATGAGATCCGCGGCCCGCTTTCACGACGTTGCGGTACGCGTGGGGTTCGAGGGTAGAGAGGTCTTCAGTGGAGTGCAGGATCACGTTTCCGCCATCGCCGCCACGACCACCGTCGGGGCCGCCACGCGGCTTGTACTTCTCGCGATTGAATGAGACGCTACCGTCGCCCCCGCGTCCCGCGTGTACGACGAAGCTGGCTTCATCTACGAACTGCAAAGGGGCTAAAGACCCCTGTAAAGGACGAAGGTCAGGCCGTGGCCTCCTCGAGAACGGGCTCCTCGACCACGCTGACGACGCTCTTGCCCCTGGAGCGGTCGAAGTCGACCCTGCCCGAGACCCTGGCGAAGAGGGTGTCGTCGGAGCCCTTGCCGACGTTCTGTCCAGGGTGCACCTTCGAGCCGCGCTGGCGCACGATGATGCTCCCCGCTGTGACCACCTGGCCCCCGTATGCCTTTACTCCGAGCCTCCTGCCGGCAGAGTCGCGGCCGTTACGCGAGGAGCCCCCGCCCTTCTTATGAGCCATCAGATACCTCCAGCACCCTCACCCGGGTCAGCTCCTGTCTGTGCCCGGTCTTCTTCCTGTAGTCCTTTTTCGGCTTGTACTTGTACACGTAGATCTTGTCTCCCCGCAGATGTTCCAGGATCTCGACTCTCGCGTTCTTCTCGCCGAGGTCGAACCCCCCTTCGTCAACCGAGAAGCCGACAGGAAGCTCTACGGTGTCCCCGACTTCACCATCCAGGCGGTCGACGACGAGCTCCTGACCTTCTTCGACCCTGTACTGCTTTCCACCGCTCTTTACAACCGCAAACATCACGATCTCCTAGAATTTATCAGGTTACGACGGGCGTCCATTACGTACCCCACGACGCAACAGTATACCCGCCATGCTCCGCGGCGACCACAAGCCAAGGGCTCCGTACTCGCGCCCCGAGCAGGGGACACAGCCACGATCTGGCAGCGTTCCTCTGGCTGGCCGTTGCCGAACGAGCGCAGATTTTGTATCTTTGGGCTATGCGTGCAGTAAGGACCAGTCCGGTGATCCCCGTCTCCAGGGGCAAGAAACAAGAGAAGGTGAGCATCGCACATCGGCTACGCCGCTCTGATGTGCTCCTTTTCCTCACCGCTCTAGCGTTGGGTGGGATCGGGGTCCTCGCCATCTATGCCGCAGAGGCCGACTACAGGCAGCTCTACGCTGTCAATCAGGCCCTTGGGCTCGTTGCCGGACTAGTCGGCGCCGTCGTGCTTGCGCTGCTGGATTACAGATGGCTTGGGCGGCACCTCACGCTCGTCTACGGGGTGACGATCGTGATGTTGGTGGCCGTGCTCGTCGCAGGCTTCTCGGTCAACGGGGCGCAGAGCTGGATCGGGATCGGGCCCTTCGAGGTGCAGCCTTCCGAGTTCGCCAAGCCGCTGTCGATCGTGGTTCTCGCCGGCTACGTGGCGGAGAATAGCTTTGTTCACAACATGACTTTCTTGAAGGCCCTCGGCATCATGACCGTGCCTGTCTTGCTTGTGCTCGCGCAGCCGGACCTCGGGACCGCGATGGTGTTCGGGGCCATCTTCGTGGCCGTGGTCTTCGTTGGCGGAGCCAGGTGGCACCAGCTTGCGGGGCTTTTCGCTGCGGGGTGCTTGGCCGTCTACCTCGCCATCAAGCTCAGGATACTGGAGGACTACCAGATAGCACGCCTCACCTCGTTCCTCGATCCCCAGAGCGTCCCCGGGGTAAGCTACCAGGTCGAGAACTCGAAGATGGCCATAGGTTCGGGGGGCCTCATGGGCAAGGGTCTCCGCTCGTCTGGGACGCTGGGTGACCTTGGTTACCTGCCAGAGGACCGCACGGACTTCATCTTCTCCAACCTCGCGGAGAAGGTCGGTTTTGTGGGATCCCTCGTCGTGCTGATCCTCTTCTTCTTGCTGGTGTGGCGTATGCTGCACGCCGCGACCATCTCGTGTGACCGCTTCGGCGTGCTGGTCGCGGTCGGGGTTGCGACGATGCTGACGTTCCACGCGCTCATAAACGTCGGGATGGCGATGGGTATGATGCCTGTCACGGGGCTGCCACTACCCTTCGTTAGCTACGGGCGCAGCAATCTGCTCGTCAGCATGATGTCTGTCGGGCTGGTCCAGAGCATCGTGATACAGGCCAGGCTGAAATCCGAGGGGAATCCCCGCACCTGAAAGCGGATTCAGGAAGGGTTTCCCCTTCCTGAATCCGCGCTGGTCAGCACTTCAGCATTTCAGCCAGTCAGCTTTTTCGTTTGCTGAAGTGCTGATACCAAGCACGAGTGAACCTCAGCGGCACGACAGAGCCAGCCATCGCCCACCGCCTCCTCTCCTTCTACTGGAATCCCGCTTTCGCGGGAATGACGTATGTGAGGGCCGCCACCCATGTGTCCGCCAGCAGCCCGAACGCTGTCTCCTTCTAACGGACTCGGCATGTAGTGCTGAACTGCTGTACTCACTTTTCCCAGCCGCGGGGGGGGTTGCTGTTCACGACGTTCAGCAGCCACCCGCCGACCAGGAAGGCTAGCAGGGCGTTGATGAGGGCGTCGGGGAGTACACCGCCTACGGCATACTCGCCCAACTGGGGTACTCCGAGTCCGGCGAGCCAGCGGGCGGTGTAGCCGAGGAGGTCGTAGCCGGCGACGGCGAGGCCTGCGACTTGGGCGAGCAGCACCCTCTCGGACCCCCTTCGCCGCACGGCGCTCGCGCGGGAGGCAAGCATGGCCGCGAGCAGGCCCCCGAGCGCCCCGACCCCGAAGAGGTTACTGCCGAGGGCGTCGAGGAGTATGCCTCCGAAGAAGCCGAGCAACACGGCCTGGAGATCCCTCAGTGGGGCGACGGCGAAGACGACCGCGATCAGGGTCAGCCTTGGCGAGAAGAAGCCGAAGGTCAGGTAGGGTACCACGACGGCGTCGAGGAGCGCGGCGAGCGCAACGACGATCGCAGCGCGGATGACGGAGGATTGCTCCATCTTATGCCTCTATCCTTCCCGGCCGGCCCAGTCGACGACTACCCGCACCTCTTCGAGGTCCTGGGGCTCCATTGCCGGGTCCACTACTATCTTCTTGAATTGCTCTATATCCTGCGAGCTGACCGCCTCGACCTTACCTACATACAGGCCCGGCGGGAACAAGAGCTCCTTGTCCCCGGCCCGCCCGCTGGTAACGACGAAGTCGCCCTCCCCGGCATGCGCCTTGAGGCTGACCAGGTCGACCCCGAAATACCCTTCGAGGTTGGTCTCCAGAAGCCCCTGGCCGTAGGAGACATTCTCGGCCGTGACGGCGGGGCCAAGTTCACCAGAGGCGGGGTCGAATTCGGCGGGAGGGATGATCCTGACGCCCGCCGCGAACATCTGGTCCGTGACCAGCATGACCTGGGCTGTATGTTTGGAGACCTCCGTGGTGCGCCCGACTAGCGTGTTCTCGCCGATCACCACCGGCCTGTTGGGTTCGACGCCGTCCTCGGTGCCCACGTTGATGACTATCCTCTGGGTGAACTGATCCCCTACCGGGGCAACGACCCGTGCGAGCGGGCCGTACTCGTAGGTGGACCGCTGTCCCTTCAAGAGTTCGCGTAGGCTGGCGTTCTCGCGCTCGAGGCGGGACGCCTCGGCCGCGAGGGCCCGGGTTTCCTGCAACTTGCGCTCGAGCCTCTGTTCCTCGCTGTTGTCGAAGGCACCCTGCACGCTATCATTCGCCCGCTGCAGCGGCTCGAAGAGGGTCGCGAAGACGCTGCGCGCCGGTTGCAATACCTCGGCCGCGCCGAGCTGGACCGTATGCAAGGGTCCGCAATCTTGCTCCTGCATGCAGTCGCCCTCTTTTACGTAGACGGTGAAGAGCGCGACGCTGACCACACTGAGGATAAAGAGGGCCGCAAGGCCGCTTGCGGCGCTAGACTTCTTGCTGCCCACGTCGTGCTCTAGGCCGAGGAAAGGGCGCTGCGGTAGGAGTTGATCTCTTCGAGGGAGCGCCCACTCCCGATGGCCACGCACATCAGCGCGTCGTCCGCGACGTGCACGGGGATACCCGTCTCACGCCTGAGGCGCTCGTCGAGGTGCCTCAAGAGCGCACCGCCGCCCGCGAGGATCATCCCTCTGTCCATTATGTCCGATGCGAGCTCGGGGGGCGTGCGGTCCAGGGTATCACGCACGGCCGCGAGGACCGCGTCGACAGGAACGCTTATGGCCTCCCTGATCTCCTCGCTGGTTATGACGACGGTCTTGGGCAGCCCGGTGACGAGGTCCCTGCCCCTTATCTCTGCCGACTCCTCCTCTTCGAGCCTGAAGGCGCTGCCAAGCTCTATCTTGAGCTGTTCGGCGGTCTGGGTGCCAATGGCGAGCTTGTACTCTTTCTGTATGTAGGTGGAGATCGCATCGTCGATGTCGTCGCCGGCGATGCGGATGGAGGACTTGGTGACGATACCGCCGAGGGAGATGACGGCGACCTCGCTCGTTCCGCCGCCGACGTCGACGACCATCGACCCCTGCGCCTCGTTGACGGGTAGATTCGCCCCTATAGCAGCAGCCAGCGGCTCCTCGATGGTGTAGGCCTGGCGGGCGCCCGCAGACTCGGTCGCCTCCTTGACGGCCCTTAGCTCGACGCCCGTCACACCCGAGGGTACGCATACGACGACCCGCGGCCCGACGAACGACCTGAAGAACAGGCGCTGCGGCTGCACCTTGCGGATAAAGTAGGCGAGCATCTTCTCCGTGACCTCGAAGTCGGCGATCACACCGTCTTTCAAGGGCCTCATCGCGACGATGTTGCCCGGCGTGCGACCTAGCATCCGCTTCGCCGCCGACCCGACGGCCACGACCTTATCCGTCTTGGTGTCTATTGCGACAACCGAGGGTTCAGAGAGTACGATCCCCTGTCCTTTTACGAACACGAGCGTGTTCGCCGTTCCCAGGTCTATCGCAACGTCTCGCCCGAACAGTCCTCCGAACATACGCGACCCATCCTCCGTATCGAACGACCCCGCGCCACCATCCCGGCGGCTAGAGTATTCCGTGCTCCTTCATACTAAAGTACCCGTCGCCCAGGATCACGTGATCCAAGACCTCGATACCGATTATCTCGGCGGCCTCCTTGAGCCGCCCCGTGACCTCGCGGTCCTCGCGGCTCGGTCCGACCTTGCCGCTTGGGTGGTTGTGGGCAAGCACTATACCCGCCGCGCTCGCCCGGATCGCCGGCTTGAATACCTCCCTGGGGTGAACCAGAGACGCCGAAAGCGTGCCAACCGAGATAGTCGGAAACTCTATTACTTCGTTCTTGGTGTTCAAGAGCACCGCGACGAAATTCTCCCGGTCGAGATTAGCGA
>JACCSM010000129.1 GCA_013698525.1 Rubrobacteraceae bacterium | reverse complement strand
GGGCGACGGGCAAGACAGTCTACATCCTGGACGAGCCGACGACCGGGCTCCACTTCGCCGACGTCGAGAAGCTGCTCTCGATACTACACAGGCTCGTGGACGCGGGGAACACCGTCATCGTCATCGAGCACAACCTGGATGTGATCCGGTCCGCAGACCACGTTATCGACCTCGGTCCCGAGGGCGGGGACGCCGGCGGCGAGATCATCGCGACGGGAACCCCAGAGGAGGTCGCAAACGTCGAGGAGTCGCACACTGGCCGCTTCCTGCGCGGCCTCATGCCTGAGGTCGTGGCGGCGGGCTAGACCAGGACTCTTGCCTTCCGAACTCGACCACTTCTTGGCAAGACACGGACCCGATGCTGTCCAAACCTCCACCTCCGCCACCTCGGACCGAAGCCACCGGGCGCACCTTCGGGCTTCCCTTACCTGTATCCGGACTTCGCGCACGTCATTTTCCTGGCTGATGCGGTGGACCAAAGACCGGAAGCCAGGCTTCCTGACGACTACGAGGTAGGGGCGGCGTTCAGAACCGTCTCTGGGGCGAGGGAACTCGGCGCCGTCTTCGCCGGAAGGGTCTTTCTGGAGGAGGCGATGCGACTCCGCGGCGAAGGATAAGGTACGCCGTCCCGTGAGCCTGTGGTTGTTCCGGATCAGGATCCGTTGGCGGCCTCGACTATCTCCTCGAGCGCGGAGCCGGCCACTATGTTCTCCAGGCCGCGGATCACGACCGCTGCGTCTTCGACGTAGTCGAGGTAGTTTTCGTCGCCGCCCGAGCGGCGGTGGAGGCTCTCCAGGATACGCCCGAGACGGTTTATGCCCCACTCCGTGTACTCGTCTTTGTAGAGAGCCACCCGCACCAGAGCGTCCACACTCAAGGGATCGAGGTTGCCGCGTTCTCTGGTGGTGAAGACGTAGTCGTACTGCCCGAGGATGTCGTCCACGATGGGCCTGACGTCGGGCATCTCCTCCTTCTCGAACATAAAGACGTAGGTTCCCGCGATGATCTGCAGCGCCTTGTCCTGGTGATCGTAGCCCCTGCGGGAGTAGGCCCGTATCACCTCGAAAAGCTCCGTGAACTTCGCGTCGTCGGGCTCCTTCATTCTCCATCCTCCACTGATCGCCTGAGGAAGATTCTACCCCTGCTGCGACTTCCGCCGCCATGAAGTCGGCCGCGAGTCCTTCTTCACGAAAAATCTCGTGCAGCCTTTGAAACGACGTGCACAGGCTGATAGATTCATGACCCGTGAGTGCCAGGAGCGCAGATCCGATAATAAGCCCGAACCAGGTCATGTCGGCGGGGCTCGCCGCTACGGCGGCGTCCTTAGTCACCTCCCGCTTCGGCGTCGCTGGCACGCTGCTCGGGGCCGCCCTGACGGCCATGATAATCACCGGCGGGTCGGCGATCCTAAGGGCGTACCTCGAGGCGGCTTCGGGCCGCGTTCGCGGGATGCCGACGAAGCTGCGCGCGCGCCGCGGGCAGCAGAAGGCAGGAAGTTTCGATGGCACCATGCCAGGACGCCCCGATCTCAGGAACAACTTCGTGGGCAGGATGCGGGCCGCCCTCGACTGGTTCAGGCGCCTGCCAACCCTTAGCCGGCGTTCGATCCTCATAAAGGGCCTCGTGGCCGCCGCCGTCGCGTTCGTGATCTGCATGGGCGTTGTGTGGGGAGCCGAGAAGGTCATTGGCAACAGTCTCTCCTGCGGCCTGTGGTCAAAGTGTCCGTACGGGGCCGTTCCCGGTGTCCACCCCTTAGGATACGGTGATACCGGTGCTGGCTCGTCTGTCGCTGGCGGCGGCATGAACACCGGCGGGGTCGAAAGACCAAGCCTCGTCGACCGCGTGCGCCAGAACCGGAACCCCTTCGGAGACGACCAACCCGTCTTCGGGAACCCTGGCGGCGCGAATCCGGGTTTTGGGAATCCGGGTGGCGGTGCATCATCAGCATCTCCTGACCCCGCGCCGGGAGCAGGTGGCCAGGAATCCGTCCCACCGGACGCGGGAGAATCTGCATCACCGGACGCGAGACAGAAGTCAGTCCCACCGGATGCGGGGGGAGAATCCGCCTCGCCGGCGGCCGGAGCACAGGATGCGCCGTCCAGCGCCTCACCGGAGGCCGGCCAGTAATTCCTCTCTGGGTCCTGATAACAAGGTATACGAAATCCGCATGATCTCTTCCGCGGTGTGTGCACCCTGGGCGAGATCAACTCCTACCCCATTGCTCCCGGCATAAGCGTCATTCCCGCGGCACCTCACCCGTCATTCCCGCGAAAGCGGGAATCCATTGCGCCAGCAGCTCCGCCCTCCAGGAGCGATCTACCAGATTACGCAGTAGACCGGCTCCTGCGGCTTCGTCCATGCACTCTCTCTATCGCGTAGCGCGCGGCGTGTCGGGGTTAGCTCCGAAGACGTCGCAAAGGGATAAACTTAGTCGGCTTTGACGAGTTCCGAGAAAAATGGTCCAAGGCCCGCTCTGCTCTTCGTGCTTGACGGTATCAGGCCCGACGTGCTGCAGGCGGCCATCCGCGAGGGGGACGCACCGAACCTGGGAGCCCTGGCACAGAGGGGAGAGGCGGTCTGGGACGCGGTCTCCGTCTTCCCCAGCATAACCCCGGCGGCGACGGCCGCGATAGCGACGGGAGAGGCGCCCGCAAGGAGCGGCATCGTCGGGCATGCCTGGTACGACGAAGACGAGCGTCGGGTGGTCGTCTACGGCGCTATGACGGAGACCGTAATGGCGAGCGGTCCCATAAGAGTCTTCCACAACAACGTCTGGCGGATGAACCGCGATGACCTGCACGCGGCGACCCTCTTCGAAGCCCTGCACGACCGCGGTTTCGACGGCGCGTGCGTCAACTTCCCCGTAAGGCGCGGTCCGCACACGCATCCGATCCGCATGAAGACCGTGGAGGGTTACATAAAGGGCGGACGCTACCTCGGACCCTCGGTTCAAGGCCCGAAGGAATACTTTATGGGCGATCTGTTCTACAGCCGCGATACCGGATTCAGCGGGCGCAAGGCCAACGGCGGCGTCCTCCGCTCCGTCGGCATCAACGACGACTACGCAGCCAGGGTAGGGGCGATGTTGCTCAAGGAGCGTGCGGCGCCGTTCAACCTCGTCTACTTCTTCAAGGGCGACTCTATAGCCCACCACCATGGCCTCGAGGCGCAGCGTCAATGGCTTGCGACCGCAGACGAGTACGTGGCCAGGATCTTCGCGGCCGGCGGCGGGGTCGACCGTGTGCTCGAGGACTACGCTGTGCTCGCACTCTCCGATCACGGCCACGCGCCGCTTCTCCCGAAGGGCCGCTACGTCGACCTGCGCATGATCCCAGGCCAGAAGGTCTCATCGGGCGTGAAAGCCCGTTTCGGCAACGGCACTACCGTCGTCGTCGTCCCGAACGGACGTTCGGCGCTCCTCTATCTCCGTGGGGATGTCGAGCTTGGATCGGTGGTGGAGAGACTAGTCGGGCGCCGCGGCGTGGATCTCGCGGCCTGGATAGAGGACGGATGGGCAACAGTCCGCCGGCTCGGGCGTGAAGTCCGATTCAGGCCAGGCTCAGGATCAAAGGACCCGTTCGGGCGATCCTGGGAGCTCGAAGTCGACCCGCGCGCCCTCGATATCAGCGTCTCCGATGGATTCGTGCACTACGGCGAGTACCCTGACGCGCTGGAGCGGCTTTGGGGTTGCCTGCACTCGCCGCGGTGCGGGGACGTGGTGCTCTCGGCGACGCCGGGGTATACGTTCGGCGAGATCTCCGGCGGGTATCATACGGCTAGCGACCACGGCTCGCTCCACGCGAGCGACTCCAACGTGTTCGTGCTCGCGAGCGGTGTGCCTGCGCCGCACAGGATCACGGACGTGGCCCCGACGCTCCTCTCCCACTTCGGCGTCGGTATGGTCTCTGAGGACCGTGTCCTCCAGTAGTAACGGCTCCTCAGGAGGTGAGGAGCGCACGGGACTGCGACCGCGTTACCGGCGGGCGTTCGGATGTGTTACCTGGTTGTACATGGGGATGCTCGTCTTCCTCGCTGCCAACTTCCTCCTCGTGCTGCCTTCCAGGTACCTCGGTAGCGGGGAGCTCTACGGCTATCTCCCTCCCGCCCTCGCGTT
>JACCSM010000125.1 GCA_013698525.1 Rubrobacteraceae bacterium | reverse complement strand
CGTCGAACGGGCGCACCAGCGCAACCCTGCCTTCGTACTAGAGTGGCAGAACGCACGGCCTGTTGCGGAGATCTGCCGGAGGCTCGACGGCATCCCATTGGCCATAGAGCTCGCGGCGGCCAGGGTGGGGCTCTCCGTCCAGGAGATCTCTGAGAGGCTCGGGGATTCGCTCAAACTCTTGACCGGCGGCGACCGAACGGCGACCCCCGAGACATCGGACGCTCAGGGGGGCGCTGGACTGGAGCTACGAGCTCCTCTCCGAAGACGAGAAGAGGCTGTTCAGGCGGCACTCGGTCTTCGCGGGTGGCTGGACGCTCGGGGCGGCCGAAGCGGTGGGAGCGGGTGACAGCGTAGAAGGAGAAGACGTCCTCGATTTGCTCTCCAGGCTGGTCGACAAGTCGCTGGTGGTGGCCGAGATGAGAAGGGAAGGATCGTCACGCTACCGCTTCCTTGAGCCCGTACGCCAGTACGCGCAGGAGAGGCTTGAGGTGAGTGAAGAGGGCGATGCGGTTCGGCTGCGGCACGCCCTGTGGTTCCTGGCGTTTGCCGAGGAGGCCGAGCCGGAGTTGAGGAGAGAACACCAGGGACTCTGGCTGGAGCGGCTGGAGACCGAGCACGACAACCTCAGGGCGGCTATCCAGAGCTTCCTCGAACAAGAGGAGACCGAACCGGCGCTGCGGCTTTGCGGGGCGTTGGGAGACTTCTGGCACGTGCGCGGGTACCTGAGCGAGGGACGGCGGTGGCTGGAGGCGGCGCTCGACGAAGGAGAAGGACCGGCGACCGCGCGTACCAAGGTCCTATCGAAGGCCGCGTTCATGGGGTGGGAGCAGGGCGATTTCGAGAGATCTATCTCGCTCAGCCATGAGAACCTTGCGCTCTCCCGGCGGACAGGAGATAAGGCGGGCGCCGCGTTCGCGCTCTACAACCTCGGAATGACGAAGATGTTCCAGGAGGAGCACGAGAGAGCCAGGGTCCTCTTCGAGGAAGCCGTGGCGCTACAGCGTGAGCTAGGAGACGAAGTGGGCCTTGCCCGCACGCTCCAGGGGCTGGGATTGACGGTGATGTCCCTCGGAGATTTTGACCATGCTGAGGAATTCTACGAGGAGGGGCTTGCCCTGGCCCGCAAGACGGGGGATATACTGGGCATCGAGTTGCTGCTCCTGGGCCTCGGGCTGGCGGCATTGCACCAGGACAACTACGAGTGTGCCAGGGTCTTCTGCAGGGAGATATTGGACACCTCCCTGCCGTTGGATCACAAGCACTGTATCGTAGCCAGCCTGCACATACTGGCCTCGGCGGCCGGTTCGCAAGGACAAGCGGTACGCTCGGCTCGCCTCTGGGGGGCAGCCGAGGCTTTGCGCGAAGCCATCGGTGTTCAATTAGCGCCCGTAGAACGAACCGCCTACGCACGCTACATCGCCGTCGCCCGCTCCCGGCTGGACGATGAGGCGTGGCAGGCGGCGTGGGCGGAGGGACGGATGCTGTCGCCCGCGGAGGCTGTCGAGTACGGTCTCCCGGCTGACGAACCAGCTCCACCCGCGGCCCTCCGGTTCGCCCGAAGAGAGGCAGTCTCGTCCCTGGTCTCGGTGGACACCGAGGTGGCGCTACCCGTGCGGACAAAGGCGCTGGTCCGGGCCGCGCGTATAGCGTGGGAGCAGGGCGACTACGAGACGACGACGGTACTCGGCGAGGAGTGCCTGGCGCTATCGAGGGAGCTGGGAGACACGGCGGACAAAGCCGAGGCGCCCTACGTCCTTGGGCTAACGGCGTTGGTCAGGATAGAGCTCGAGCGTGCGTCGGCTGTCTTCAAAGAAGCCGCGGCGCTACAGAGGGAACTGGGAGACACGGTTGGCCTGGCCCACACGGTCCAGGGCCTGGGTATTGTAGAGATCGGCCGCCGCGACTTCGTGCGAGCTCAGGAACTGCACGAGCAGAGTCTGGCATTGGCCCGAGAGGCGGGAGACGATTTCGGGATCATGTTTGCTCTAGCGCTGGGAGCGCTAGCCGCTCTGGGCCAGGGCGAGCACGCGCAAGGCCAGGCACTCTGGGCAGAAGGCTTAGAGGTCTCCAGGATGGCGGGAATGGTCCACGGACTCGTCTTTCACCTGCAAATATCGGCCGTGTCGGCCGGCGCGCAAGGACAGCCTGTCCGCCTGGCGCGGCTGTGGGGAGCCGCCGAGGCACTCAGCGAAACCATAGGCGTCACCCTTTACCCTATCGAACGCCGCTTCCACGGCCCCTACATCGACGCTGCACGCGCCCAACTCGATGAGGCGACGTGGGAAGCTGCGCTCGCCGAGGGCCAGGCAATGAGCGCCGAAAAGGCCGTAGAGTACGCCCTATCGGCAGAGGAGCCCACGCCACCCATATCCCCGACTCCGAAGCGACCGTCAGCCGCCGAGATGCCCGTCGGCTTCACCCGCCGCGAGAAAGAGGTGGCGGCCCTGGTGGCGCGAGGACTCACCAACCGCCGGATCGCTAGAGAACTCGTGCTTTCGGAGCATACGGTGCATCATCACGTCACGAACATACTCAAGAAACTCGGCCTCCGCTCCCGCGAGCAGGTCGCCTCCCACTTGGGCGACTCGTAAGCGTATCTCGGCCAGTCCTTCGCTCTAAGTCGGCCTTCGAACATCGAGCAAACCTTCCGATCAAGACTCTTCTTCCAGGTTCTGGACCCGGAGGCCATGATCCGGCGTCCTTCTCCCCTGTTATCGCTCTGAAGATAGGCAGAAGATAGCCACTTTATGGCCACCTCTGGTAACGCCCGGTTAACGGTCGCCGTCTACGCTGCGTGCATGACGTGTCACGCGGAAGGAAAGGTAAGGAGGAAGAAGATGAAGCTAACGACACGGTACACGCTGACCCTGATCTCGGCGATGATGCTGTTGGCAGTCTTTGCGGGACCAGTTGCGGCACATGTCCATGTCGTGACAAACCCCAA
>JACCSM010000119.1 GCA_013698525.1 Rubrobacteraceae bacterium | reverse complement strand
CGCGACGTCAGCGAGCACAAGCGCGCCGAGGAGGCGCTCGCTGAGGCGGCCCGCGCCAGGGCCGAGTTCCTCGCCGAAGTCTCCCACGAGCTCAGGACCCCTCTCACCGTGATCCGGGGCAACGCTGAGGTCGGGCTCGAGCTCGACCGTGACTGCGAGCACGAGGAGGTCCTCCGCGAGATAGTCAGGGAATCATCGATGATGTCCCGTATGGTCGAGGACCTGCTCTTCCTGGCCCGTTCGGAGTCGCCCGCGTCACCTTTCCGGATGGAGCCTGTGGAGGCGAAGGTCCTGCTCGCAGGCCTCGAACGTCGGGCCGGGGCGCTGGCCGCAGAACACGACGCGACACTCGATACTACGCTCCTGGCGACCGGTCTCGTCAGGGTGGACCCTGTGCGGGTGGAGCAGGCGATACTGGCCCTCGTGGACAACGCGGTGAAGTACGGACCTGAGGGGCAGCGGGTAACTCTCAGGTCCGCCTGCTCCGACGGAGAGCTGCGCATCGACGTCGGGGACCGAGGTCCAGGCATACCGGAAACGGAACTTCCACACGTCTTCGAGCGTTTCTACAGGCTGGACGAGGTCAAGGAGCCTGGCAGCGGCCTCGGCCTCTCGATATCGCAGACCATAGCCGAAGCCCACGGCGGTCGCATCGAGGCCGAGAGCCAGCCAGGAGAGGGAACCAGCATGTCTTTTGTCCTACCCTTGTTGCAAGAAGGGAGCGAGGTACGCTAAAGCATTTCAGCAAACAAAAAGGCTGAAGTGCTGACCAGCGCAGTTTCCGGAAGTACTCCCGGAAACTGCTATCAGAGTTCGTGCAGTTCGCCTGAGAGCATCTTGGCGTCGCTTGCGCGGGGGTCTTTGTCGTACTCGGCAGTTACGCCCACTCTGGGGTAGGAAGCGGCGAAGTTCGGTGCGTTCAGCCTTACGTCGACCCGGCCGCTCTGTCCGACCGTAAAGGTTCCCGCGCTGACGCGCTCATCGCCCTCGACGAGCCACAGCTCGTAGTACTGTTCGCTCTTGCAGGGTGGCAATCCCCACGCTTCGAGGCGCATCTCCACGTTCTCGCCGGTGCCCTGGATGCTCACCTCGCCGCCCGCACCGGGGGCGCGGTCGGTGGGGCTCAGGTTCGCCGAGGCCCTGGCCACGAGGATCTCAGGGGTGAGGACCGCCGTGAGCACCGCGAGCACACAGAGGGCCGCTGCGACGGCAGCCACCCAGGTCGGGACCCATCGCCTGGTTTCACGCCGCGGTATTCCCGCCACGATTCTGGCCTTGAGATCCTCCGGCGGCGTCTCGGTGCTGTACGCGAGATCAGCGAGGCGTTCATGGGCGATCCGTAGCTCTTGCGCCTCCTCCCTGCAATTCGCGCATCCTTCCAGGTGATCCTCTACTTCCCTTTCCTCGCGCGGTTCGAGGGTGCCCATCACGTAAGGACCGAGGAGGTCCCTTGTGTCAGGGTGCTCACTCACCGGCTGAACTCCGATCCTCGTCGAAGCTAATGCTCTCGCGCAGGGCGCGCAGGGCCGCCGTGGTGCGGCTCTTTACCGTACCCAGAGGCGTGGCCGTGCGGTCGGAGATCTCACGCTGCGAGAATCCGTGGAAGTAAGCGAGGACGAGGACCTCCCTGTGGACCGTGGTAAGCCGCGAGAGCGCCGCGGCCACGTCGAAGTTCCGTGAGAGCTCGCCAGAGGGGTCGGTCTCTCCTGGCTCGAAGAGCGGTTCGCCGTCGACGGTCTTGACGCGCGCCTTGCGGCGGCGGATCAGGTCCGTCGCCCGGTTGCGGATGATACGATACACCCACGTGGCGAAGCTCGCCCGCGCCGGATCGAAGCCCGCCGCGTTCCTCCACACTGAGGTGAAGACGTCCTGGACAAGTTCCTCAGCCGTACCTCTGTCTCCCAGGTAACGCATTCCCGTCCCGTAGACCAGCCCCGCGTAGCGGTCGTAGAGTGCAGAGAGGGCGCGTTCGTCCCCGGATGCCACCCTTCGCACCAGAACCTCGTCTTCTACACGGTCCATACAGAGCCTTCCCCGACCGCCAGTAAAAACGGACCCTCCGGTCCCACGCCGCACAAAGCAGATGATATCCCGCCCGTCGTCCGGCGCGAGACATACGGCACTCCCCGATACTAACCCTTCCATACTGAGATTTATACGACCGGCCAGGCCTATCGGATTATCGTCTTTGGCCTCTACATCGGGCATCGCGGTTAAAATAGAGTTGGTTACGAGAAGGGAGGTATGGTCCCGATGGCATCAGACACGGCTGAGACAAAGCTCAGGGAGGTCGCGCAGCGGCCAGCGCGCGGATCCCTCAAGAACTTTTTTGGCGATCTTAGGGACCTTCTCCGATACGAGACGCTCAAGGCGACCGTAAAGGAGTTTATGCGCGACGACGCCCTTGGCCTCGGAGCGCAGCTCGCCTTCTACCTGATCCTTGCGATCTTCCCTTTCATCCTGTTTTGCGTTGCGATCCTCGACGCCTTCTCGAGCTCCGACCCGCAGTTCGTCACAGAGCTCTTCGACTACCTCAGGCGGCTCCTGCCAGCGCAGGTCTTCGACCTGATCCAGACCTACACGGAGAACACGCTCCGTAACGAGGACACGGCACCAGGCCTCCTATCCGTCGGCATCCTTGGTACGATCTGGGCCGCCTCAGGGGCCTTCGCGGCCCTCATGAACGCCCTCAACCGCGCCTACGACGTGCAGGAGACGCGGCCGTTCTGGAAGGTCAGAGGCATCGCCATCATCATGACGCTGGGCCTCTCGGCGCTCATTCTGATAGGCGTACTGCTCCTGATCGCCGGCCCCTCCATCGGAAGGACGATCGCCGAGGTATTCACCCTCGGCGACGAGTTCATGGTCGTCTGGAACATGGTGCGCTGGCCCGCGGCGCTCTTGTTCATGGTCGCGACGGTAGCCCTCCTCTTCTACTTCGCCCCTGACGCCAACCAGCCGTTCCGCTGGATCACACCCGGCGGCGTCGTCGGCATCCTGCTCTGGGTGCTCGCTAGCGTCGCCTTCAACCTGTATCTGAGTAGCGACTTCAACACTTACAACGAGACCTACGGCTCGATCGGCACCGTTATCATCCTTCTCCTCTATCTCTACGTCTCCTCCCTGACAATCCTCTTCGGCGCCACCCTCAACGCCACGCTCGTCAGGATCAAGGAGGAGGTCTCGGGCGAGCAGATCCTCGACGCCGAGCTAGCCAACGACAAGCCGGACATCACCGACGAGGAGACCAAGAACAAAGAAGGGTAGGAGAAGGGTCAGAGGCCGAGGCGCGAAGACCCAAGACGTCTTTGATATACTCCGGCGAACTGGAGGAGTGGCCGAGTGGTTGAAGGCGGCACCCTGCTAAGGTGTTATACCTCTCAACGGGGTATCGAGGGTTCGAATCCCTCCTCCTCCGCTTCTAGAGTCGCCCATTTGCAGCATAAACGAGAAGCTCAGGATAAGGGCCGAAAATCCTTCCGGCCCTTACTACACCAACGGGTACACCAACGCAGCCAGAATGCCCTTATTCGTAGCCACGAACGCCACATTCGTAACCGTGAATTCGTATCCACGGCCACCAGAAATTGTAGTCGCCTTCGCGGCGCATTCCGGCCTCGTTCGACCAAAAAAGTGTCTCTATGTCTCCTCATACGCAGGATCCTGGATGCGACTTTCCGAGAATCTACCTTCCACGCACTCGGGTGAATAAGCCTCCGGGCGATGCGCCAGACGCCTCCGGGTGGCATCATGGATGTTGTTGCCAACCCGTTGGAGAAGAACGCAGGTTGGCAAGGAGGAGCAAGCTGCCGTGTCGTCGGAGGCTGAAGAGAACAAGGCCATCGTCCGCCGCTTCGAGGAGGAGCTGGCCAGAGGAAACCTTGATGTTATAGACGAGCTGGCGGCCCCCGACTTCGTCGACCGCAGCCTGATACCCGGACAAGGTCCGACCCGTGAGGACTTCAAGCGCTCGGTAGCGGAGTTCAACACTGCCTTCTCTACCACCGGCTTCACCATCGAGGAGCAGATCGCCGAGGGCGACACGGTAGTCACCAAGATCAGGCAGAGCAGCTTCGGGCGGGGCGAGTTTGCTGGCGTACCTCTATCTGAGGAGGAGCGAACCCATGAAGGCATCTACATCCACCGCATCTCCGGGGGCAAGATCACCGACGAGTGGAGCATGGGTGAATCTAGTCCGGTCTGGGAGGATCTCGCGAAGGAGGTGCGCCAGCGCGAACGAGTCGAGCAGGAGCTAAGGTTAGCCCGAAGCATCCAGCAAGCCTCGCTTCCCAGGGAGGTGCCTACGCTAGAGGGCTGGCAGATTTCTCCCTTCTACCAACCAGCCAGGGAGGTGGGAGGTGATTTCTATGATTTCCTTGAGCTAAAGGACGGACGCCTAGGCATTGTCGTGGGAGACGCCACGGGTAAGGGAGTGCCGGCGGCCTTGCTTGTGACCACAACCCACAGCATGCTTAGGGCAGTAGCTCAAGCCCTGGGCTCCTTCTCACCGGGGGAGGTACTAGCTCAGGTCAACGAGACGTTGTTGGCTCGTATCCCGATCAACATGTTCGTCACCTGCTCCTACGCCATCCTCGACCCCAAGAGCGGTAGCCTGAGGTACGCCAACGCAGGCCATGATCTACCCTACCTGTGGTATGGTGGAGATGCTGAGGAGCTAAGGGCCAGGGGGATGCCCCTGGCTCTTATGTCAGGGATGAGCTACCAGGAGGGAGAGGCTTCTCTAAGAGAGGGCAACTGCGTCCCGTTCTACAGCGACGGGTTGGTAGAGGCCCACGACCCTGAAGGTGAGATGTTCGGCTTCCCACGACTCCGTGCACTCGTCGCCAAGCACGCTGAGGAGAGGTCGCTGGGCGACTTTCTCTTGGAGGAGCTTTACTCCTTCGTGAGGGAGGGCTGGGAGCAGGAGGACCACATCACTTTAGTAACGCTACGGTGCTCTGCGCCTCTAAGCGGAACTTCCGAGAACTCCGTTAGGAAACTGTCTGAAAAGTCTCATGAGCGAGCCAAACGTCTGACCATCAGGCGACTCATCGCAACGTAGATGAAGGCTTCTGCGCTCTGAGGCAGACGCTCGTAGTCTTTGCTCAGCCTCCTGTTCTGGCACAACCACGAGAAGGTACGCTCCACTATCCATCTTATCGGCAAGAAGGCGGCTCTGGGGTCCTTCGGTGCTTGCAGCTTCTCCCCATCGATCTGGACTCCCTCTTTGGTCAACTCCCTTACCCATATCCTCATCACCTCCTCCGTAACCAGCTTGGGTGGGTGTCGCACGATCTCGGCCGTCCACCCCAGCACCTTCTGCACCCAGTCTGCGCCCTTGCCTTCTCCGGTGTAGCCGGCGTCCATCCACAGATGAGAGAGGCGCCGCGGGAGACGATCCCACGCGGCGATCTCAAGCAAGAGCTTGATGCCCTCCCGGTCTTGTACCTCTGCGCTGTGGACCCGCGCTTTGAGCACCAAACCCTGCGTGTCGACCAGCAAGTGGCGCTTTCTGCCTTTGACTTTCTTGCCCCCGTCGTAGCCGCGCTGTTCTCCTCCCACCCCGGTCGTTTTGACAGACTGGCTGTCCACTATGCCCGCGCTGGGTTGAGGGTCCCTCTTGAGGCGTACCCGCACCCGCTTGCGCAGGGCGGCGTGCATCTTCTCCCATGTGCCATCCAAACGCCAGAAGCGGAAGTAGTGGTAGACGGTCTTCCAGGGCGGGAAGTCGTGTGGCAGCAGTCGCCAGGCGCATCCGCTGCGGACCACATAGAAGACGGCGTCGAGGATCTCGCGTAGGGGATAGATCCGAGGACGCCCATTGGCTTTGGGGGCGGGAAGACGGGGTTCCAGGCAGCTCCATTCGGCATCGGAGAGGTCGGTTTGGTATGCTTTTCTCATGCTCGGTATCCTACCGAGCGAGCGCCTCAGAACCCCTTTTCAGACAGTTTCAGGGCGAAGTCCGCAGAATTTACCTTCTACGAGGTTCGCTGGATAGCGTGCCGCCTAGAGAGCCGGTAGAGTAGTCAAGCAGCGGTTTCCCGTTGCCCATCGTCGGGCATGCGAGCTATGACGTGCAGGTTATGCACCACCGCGCTTCGGCGCAGGTCGAAGAGGTTCTTGCGCACCCCC
>JACCSM010000101.1 GCA_013698525.1 Rubrobacteraceae bacterium | reverse complement strand
GGCGCAGAGGATGTTCTTCTGCCAGCCGTCCGCCTCCTCGGGAAAGTCCTCGCGGTGGTGGGCGCCGCGCGACTCCTCCCGGGCGAGGGCGCCGCGCATGACGGCCTCCGCCGCGGTTAGCATGGCGCGCAGGTTGAGGACGTGCTCGAACCGCCGGCTCGGGGAAACGTAGGGGATCGCAAGCTCTCCGGCACGCTCCTTGAGGTCCCGGAGCTTCACGATCCCCTCGCGCAAACCGTCGCCGGTGCGGACGATGCCGGCGTGGACCCACACGAGGTTGCGCAGCTCGTCGATGAGCTCCTCCGGATCCCGTTCGCCGCCTCCTGTTCCGGCCGCGAGGGCGTCGAGGGCCGCGAAGTGCTCTTGCGCCGCGCCCTCGTCGAGCGGGACGGGCGGCAACAGGTCATCCAGGACATCCGCGAGGTGAGAGCCTAGGATCTTCCCGAAGACGACGGTCTCGGCCAGGGAGTTCCCCCCGAGCCTGTTGGCGCCGTGCACACCGGCGGTCGACTCGCCGACGGCGAAGAGTCCCTCGACGGCCGTGGCGCACGTCCGCGGGTCGACCTCGATGCCGCCCATGCCGTAGTGGGCCGTTGGGGACACCTTCATCGGCTCCTCCGTTATGTTCACCCCCTGCTCCATAAACTGCTCGTACATGTTCGGCAGCCGATCCTTGATGTAGCCGGGGTCGCGGTGGGAGATGTCGAGCAGCACTGCCCCGTCAGGGGTGCCACGGCCCTCCCGGATCTCACGGTAGTTGGCGCGCGCCACGACGTCGCGCGCGTCGAGCTCCATGTGCTTGGGCGAGTACCTCTCCATGAAGCGCTCGCCCTCGCTGTTGTAAAGACGCCCGCCCTCGCCCCTGACGGCCTCGGTGACGAGCCGGCCGTCCATCTCCTCGGGCTCGATCATCCCCGTCGGGTGGAACTGGACGAACTCCATGTCCTTGAGGGCCGCCCCGGCCTCGTAGGCGAGCGCCGTCGCGTCCCCGTTGTTCTCGTCGGGGCGGGAGGAGCCACGCCTGTAGATCGACGTGTAGCCGCCCGCGGCTAACACAACTGCGCGAGCGCCAAACAGGAGGCGGCGCCCGCTTTGCATGTCGAAAGCAGCGGCGCCGTTGACGAGCCCGCCACTCTTCAGAAGCTTCGTCACGTAGACGTCCTCGCGGTAAGAGACACCCTCTTCCTTGGCCTTGGCAACCAGCGTGCCCAGAATCGCCTCGCCCGTCCTGTCCCCGGCGAAGCAGGTGCGGCGGAAGGACTGGGCGCCGAAGTAGCGCTGGTTTAGCTCGCCATCCTCCGTCAGGGAGAACGGGCAGCCCCAGTCACGAAGCTCGAGGATGGGTTCCGGCGCCTCGCGGGCCAAGATCTCGACGGCCCTGGGGTCGTTGACGAAATGTCCCTCCCCGATGGTGTCGGCAGCGTGTATCTCCCACCGGTCGTCGGGATCCAGGTTGCCCAAAGAAGCGTTGATACCGCCGGCCGCCCACACCGTGTGGGCGTCGCCGTGCCGGCGCTTGCCCAGGACCAAGACGTCGACGCCCTCCCTAGCCAACTCGATGGCCGCCCGGAGCCCCGCCGCACCGGCGCCGACGATCAGTACGTCAGTCTGCACGAGGTTGTTATTATGCTTGTGACCACCATTCCGCATGCTATTCGCCTTCCGTAAGGGTTGTCAGTATGTCCCCGACGCGGTCGGAGAGGACTGGCCTTATGTCGAGAAGTCTATAACTACCGAGGGCGCTTCGACGTGATGCGGTTTACGTCTCCCCGCGAGGCCTGTGAATATTGTCGCTTCGGGATGCCGAGAAACCGGCCAACGGTGATCCGATGCGTAGAAACGGCGGGTTGTTTGTCCCGACGACCGGGGAGCAAGATCCACGTGTGAAGGGGCGACCCGTTGCACGTCGAGCGCATGCTCTGGTCCGACGCTCCGCGGAACGCGCCAAGGGAGAATCCGGAACCCGAATGAGGCCCGAAAACTCGTAACGGGAAACACTGCGAACCCGATCCAGGGCCAAAGGCCCTCCCTAACCGCACGATCTTCCTCCGATCATGCGATGGTCCCTAGTCGCGCCGGCGCGCTAGTGCCTCCGGGAGCGCCTGGATGACGTCCCCCGCCACCGTGTGACCGGCGCCGACGCGTTTTGCGGCCAGATCCCCAGCATCGGACCGCGCGAGCACCGCCGCCGCGGCGGCCGCGAACGCGTCCATCCCCCGCGCCAGAAACGTCCCGACCAACCCCGCCAGCACGCTCCCGGTCCCGTTGGCGGCAAGGGCGCCGCTCGCGCCGGGTCCGAGGGCTACCGGGCCGCCGGGCGCGGCGACGACGCAGCCGTCCCCCTCCAGTACGACCACGGCTCCCGCCCGGTCGACTAGCGCCCGCGCGGAGGCGAGCCGGCGAGCCCCGACCTCCTCCGGTGAAAGACCGAGCAGACGGCCGAGCCCGGACTCGTCCGAGATCAGGACCGTGGGACTGGGGCGTTCGGAGAACGCTTCCACGGAGGGGTAAGCGGACAACCCGCCGGCGTCGATGACCATCGGGACCTCGATGGAGGAGCCGACCGCCCGTGAGAACGCGCCCTCGGCGCCACCCAGGCCAGGCCCGAGCACGACCGCTCCGGCCTCAGGCGCGAGGTCGGCGATCGTCCGCATGCCCGCCTCGACGTGGCGGCCGTCCTCTTCCTCCAGACCGTGGATCAGAGCCTCGGGCAGGCGCAGGTCCATGACGGGAGCGACCGAGGCGGGCACGGCCGCCCGCACGTAGCAGGTACCGGCGCGCATCGCGGCCTCCGCTGCCATCGCGAGGGCACCGGTCGAGCCGCGTGCCCCGCCCACGACCAGGACGGTGTCGCGCAGCGACGCGTACCGGGGCCGGGTCGGCACCAGACGCAACACGCGCCTGGAGATAAGGCCAACGAGGCCGGCGTCCGGGGCGCCGCGCGGGATGCCGATGTCGATCACGCGCACCTCGCCTACGTGCCGTGCGCCCGGCGCCACGTACAGGCCGATCTTCGGGGCGTGGTTCGTGGTCGTGACGCTTGCGCGGATCGCCGGCCCCTCCACCTCGCCGGTTGCCGCGTTGACCCCCGAGGGCACGTCTGCGGCGAACACCGGCGCGCCTGCGGCGTTGATCGCCGCGATGACCCCGACGAGAGGTTCGCGGACGACACCCTCGAAGCCAGTCCCGAGCAACGCATCGACGATGCCACCGGAGCCCGCGAGTGCCGCCGGATCGAACGGTCGCGGCGGCACCCCAGGCAGGCGGTCGAGGTTCGTCCGCGGCACGCCGGCGAGGCCGTCCAGCGCAAGCGGGGCGATCACGTCGACCTCATGCCCGGCTTCCCGGAGAAGCCGGGCCGAGATCAGGCCGTCTCCTCCGTTGTTGCCCGGCCCGACCACGACGCGGATGGGTCCCCCTCCGGCGACCCCGGCCGCGGCCGCCGCCAGCCCCGCTCCGGCCTTCTCGGCGAGTTCCAATTCCAGGATGCCGCGCCGCTCCATCGCAAAGCGATCCGCCGCCCGCATCTCGTCCGGGTCGTATAGTCCGTCGAGCCATCCGGGCAGGGAAGCCCGTGTCCGCTCTTCTTGCATGTCTCTCCCCTCCCTGGGCCGACGTATGATAGACATAGCCTGGGACGCGGGTCAAACTGGGCCCCGATCCCGAAGAAAACCGCCAAGTACGCCCAAAAAGCGCGCAATCGCCCATCAGTCCGGACCCCTTTTCCCGTGCGTGCGGCCTTCTAAAGTTCATCCGGTTGGCGTGTACACTATTTCGCGCCCGACACGACTAAACTCTGGCCCGTGCGCCTGTTCTCCAACATAAGAATCTACGAGCGGATTGGCGGCCTCTACGCGACGCGTCATTGGGTTTCTGGTCCCGTGAAGTCCGCAGGCAAGCCGCCAGAGTTCTCGATCTCCGCGAGGATGAGCGGCTCCTGATAATCGGGGGGGGAACGGGCATGGAGTTGGAGCATCTGCCCGTGTGGGTAGGAGGAGACGGGGTGGATCTCAGCGGCGGCATGCTCGAAAGAGCCCACTGGCGGCGGGCGGAGCTTGGTATGCACAATCTGGACCTCCGGATGATGGACGCGCGGACGCTCGACTTCCCGGACGAAGGCTTCGAGGCAGTGTACCTGCCCCTCATCCTCACCGTCGTCGAGGACGGAGGGCGGGTGTTCGCTGAGGCGGCGCGGGTCGCCGCTAGAAAAGGTGGCCACCTTCCTCCAAGATAGTTGGTGTTCTATGCCTGCTACCTATAGGAGAAGATGGCCAAAGACCATCGTAGGAGGTCCGAGGAGGTCGCGCAAGCAATGTTGCTCGACGACCCCACCTTCCTCAAGGAGATCGTAGAGCGGGTGCTACAGGAGTTGTTGGAAGCTGAGATGACCGAGCACATAGGCGCCGCCCCCTACGAGCGAACCGAGAGGCGCACGGGGCAGCGTAACGGTTACAAGCCGAGGACTTTGAGGACGCGGGTGGGCACCCTCAACTTGCTCGTCCCCAGGACAGAGAAGGCACCTTCTCCATCAGGCTCTTTTCGCGCTACCAGAGGAACGAGAAGGCCTTGATGTTGGCGTTTATGGAGATGTACGTCGAGGGCGTTTCGACCAGGAAGGTCAAGGACATAACCGAGGAGCTTTGCGGCACCTCCTTCTCCAAGAGTTTCAGGGACACCCGCAGGACGTGCAACGGTCCTGCCAGCCTGCCTGTAGCAGCAGTCGCCACTACGACGAACACTTCCACTGTAGCAGATAGTACAGACCATCTACTGGAAACGCCGACAAACTTCCCGACCGTTGAGAATCGTATCGCTGCAGTCCAACAGATCTTAGAATTCTTGCGGCATCTGGGTTGACCAGCATGCTCTACGCGCTCCTATCAGAGCAGGGATATAGTCTCCTGCCGATCGATGCACCGAATGGGTATTTGTGGCACTCTCATGCGTTGGACATGATGCATCAGTATGAGCCTTGGGGTGTCGACGCACAGCCCATTGTCGTATAGATAGCAACCAAGACACGGCAACCATACGCCGCGGTTTGCTAATGATGATTTCGGGGGATGAGACATTCCGTCGAACGATCAAGAGGCCACGCGGCTTACTCTCAAGCTATATGGATTATCGGCAACGTCAGGAATCAAGGATGTTAAGAACGGCGGACGAACGATATGGGTAGAGAAGGAAGATCCTACTCGTTAAGGGGGTGCGCAAGAGCTCATACCTTACAAGGTGTCGGAGCTAGCGAAAGCTCCGCCCCGGTACGCGTTGTGTGGATCTGCGCGCTTTGGGCGCTCGTTCACAGCGTACTTGCCTCCAAACAAGTCAAGGATCTGAGCCGTAGGATCACCGGTCCGCGCTACCGCGACGGCCTGTACCGCTTCACCTTTAACGCCCAGTCGGTAGTGCTACTTCTCTGGGCGGCGCGAGGGTTCTCGCGGCTGCCCGACCGAGAACTCTACCATGTGGGGCCTCCTTGGTCCTGGCTCTTCCGAGCGAGCCAGGCTGCCTCTTTGGGTGTTTTGCTCTCGGGCGTGCGGGTCATGGGTATACTGAATTTCGCCGGAATAACTTCGCTACGGGACCTCCTTACGGGAAGGGATGTGCATCCCGCACCGGAGGCGCAAGGGCCGCCGATCGGCTCCGACGACGAGGTGGTGAGAGCGGGGGCATTTCGCTTCACCCGCCACCCGGGCAATCTCGGTGCTCTGGGATTCTTCTTGTTCTTGCCCCGCATGACGGCGAACCGCGCCGTCCTCGTGGTGCTCGTGGCCCTCTACG
>JACCSM010000089.1 GCA_013698525.1 Rubrobacteraceae bacterium | reverse complement strand
CATAGTGTAGGTGTTGTTGGCCGGAGCGGGCGGAGAGAGCCACTTGATGTCGTTCTTCGCGAGGTCCTCCTTGGCTACGGCTTCGAATTGCTTCTGACTATCCGGGATGGGCTTCGTGTGGCCGAGGAAATTGATCCAGCCTGTACCCGTGTACTCCCAGTACATGTCGATCTCGCCGGATTCCAGCGCCTTCCTGGCCGCGACCGTCCCGGCCAGGCCGATCTGGTCGTTTACCGTCGCCCCGGCGGCCTCGAGGGCCTGCAGCGTGATCTGGCCGAGGATCAACTGCTCGGTGAACTCCTTGGAGCCGACGGTTAGTTCGGCGCCCGAGAGGTCCGCGGCCTCGGATGCACTTCCACCGCCGCCTCCGCAGCCTGCGGCGACGAAGGCCAGTACGGCGACGAGGCCGAGCAGCCGCGGCAAGTTTGCACGAGTCTTCCTCATGGAGATCCTCCTCATGGTCGGGTAAACGAAAGGGGCATACACACTCCAGGCCCTACAGACCCTTGGGACGCAAGACATCCTCGGCCACGCTCGCCAGCCAGTCGATGAACAGAGCCAGGACGGCGGTCAGCCCGCTGCCGACGACCAGCACCGTATCCTCCCGCCCCAGGCTGATAGCGTTGTTGATCAGCTCCCCCAGGGTACCGGCGCCTATGAACGTCCCCAGCGTGGCCGTGCCGACGTTGATGATCAGGGCGGTCCTGATGCCGGCGAGGATGATGGGAACGGCGAGCGGTAGCTCGATGCGGAACAGCACCGCCATCTTCGTCATCCCCATGCCGCGGGCGGCCTCGATGGTCGAGCTATCAACCTGCTGCAACCCCACCATCGTGTTGCGCAGGATCGCCAGGAACGAGTACGCCACGAGGGCGACGACGGCCGGCCAGAACCCGAAGGTCCAGAGGATGGCGAACAGGGCGAGCAGTCCGATGGACGGGACCGCCTGGCCTATGTTGGCCATGCCGACTATGACCGGCGCCACCCGGCGGATGCCCGGCCGGGTGAGCAGCACTCCGGTGGTCACGGACAGCGCGACGACGATCACGGTCGAGATGGCGGCGAGTTGGACGTGCTCGATCAGCGCCTGGGTTATGACGCTTGCGTTCAGCGAGCGCTGCTCGATGCTGTCGAGATCCTTGCTGCCGATATACAGGTACAGTCCCAGGCACACGAGCGCGAGGAAGATGGGCATCCCGAGGTAACGCAACACTCGTGCCGCGCCGCCTGGGCCTTTGGAAGACGCCCTTTGCTGCCTGCCGCCTTCCGGCGACGGCGAGCCGTTCCGCGACGCCCTCTCTTCCGGTCTCGTCTTCTCCTGGCTCGTCATCTTTGACCACCGTCTCCCTTAGCTGGCTTCATCCGGGATGTTTCATCTCCTCCGATCCGCGGACGCCGCTCATGCTTCTTCACGCATCTGCCTCTGTTCCGGGGTACGCATGGCGTTGATCGCCTCCAGAACCGCGTCGAAGTCGACCACGCCCTCGTAGCGGCCGTCATCGTCTACGACGACGGCCGAGCCCTTGTAGGAGGTGATCATGGTGTCCAGAGTATTGAACAGGCTCGAGTTGGCCCCGACGATGGACACCGCCGGCCAGCCTGCCTCTTCGAGCGGGACGCCATTGTTCTCGATGTCGTCCATGCCGACCCACCGCATGGGATGCTCTCGGTCGTCGAGCAGCAGCACGTGCTCCTTGCCAGAGCCGCGCATCTTCCGCCGCACCTCGTCGTGGCTGCTCGTGAGTTTGGCAACCGGCCAGTCGGCTGTCTCGATGTCCGAAACCCGGGTGAGGCTCAGGCGCTTGATCGAGGCCCCCGAGCCGATGAAGCCCTCGACAAAATCGTCGGCGGGGTCGGTCAGTATCCTCTCGGGCGTATCGTACTGGGCGATCACGGACTTCTCACGCAGGATCGCTATTCGGTCGCCCATCTTTATAGCCTCGTCTATGTCGTGGGTGACGAAGACGATGGTCTTCCGGATCTCCTGCTGGAGCCTCAGGAACTCGTCCTGGAGCCTGTCGCGCGTGATCGGGTCGACCGCCCCGAACGGCTCGTCCATCAGCATGATCGGGGGGTCAGCGGCCATCGCCCGGGCCACCCCGATGCGCTGCCGCTGACCGCCGGAGAGCTCCTTAGGGTAGCGGTCGCGGTAGGAGAGGTCTATGCCTACGGTCTCGAGCAGCTCGTCTACCCGCTTCGAGGTGCGCTCCTTGTCCCAGCCGAGCATCTTCGGCACCGTCGCGATATTGTCGGCGATGGTCAAGTGCGGGAAGAGCCCGATCTGCTGTATGACGTAGCCTATCCTACGGCGGAGGTTGTCCGGATTGACCCTCGTCACGTCCTCGCCCTGGAGGAAGATTCTGCCTGAGGTCGGTTCGATGATGCGGTTGATCATCTTCATGGTCGTGGTCTTGCCGCACCCGGAAGGTCCGACCAGGACCACGATCTCCCCCTCGTAGATCTCCAGCGAAAGATCATCCACCGCCGGTTCGTCCTGGGCTGGGAAGACTTTGGTGAGGTCCTCCAGGCGGATCATGGTTTCAGCGGTTTGCGTATTATTCTCTTCTGCGGCTCTGTCAGTCACGTATACCCCTCGAAGTCGTCAGTTTACCCACCAAATTGAAGAACGTGTCGAACAGCAACGCCAGCACGATGATGCCGAGTATGCCGCCGATCACCAGGTTGAGGGCCGTGGGGCTGCCGACGCGGGCGAGCCCGGAGAAGATGTCCTCGCCCAGACCCGGACCGTTCACCACGGACGCGATCGCCGCGATGCCCATGAGGAGCATCGTGGACACGCGCACCCCGGTGATGATGACCGGCCACGCCAGGGGCAGCTCGATGCGCAGGAGCCGCTCCCTGGCGTTCATGCCCATTCCCTGTGCGGACTCCGCGATCGCGGGGTCCACGGAGCGCAGACCGGCAACAGTGTTGCGCAGGATCGGCAGCAGCCCGTACATGACCAGCGCGACGACCGC
>JACCSM010000086.1 GCA_013698525.1 Rubrobacteraceae bacterium | reverse complement strand
GGTATGCGCGAGAGGGCCCGTGCCCGAGACGGAGACCTGGAGATCGAGAGCGAGCCAGGAGGCGGCACGAAGGTGCGCTTCGAGCTGGTCCTGAAGAAAGATCGCGAGGAACTCAAAAACGGGGAATCCGAAGAAGGGAAACCAGGGGAGGAACCCCGACAGAGAGTGCGAATCCTGCTCGTCGAGGATCACGCAACCGTCCGGGAGGCCATCGCCTCCTCCTTCGAGCTAGAGGCGGGATTCCAGAGCGTAGGTCAGGCGGCCTCACTGGCACAGGTGCGCCGGATACTCGATGCGGAGCCGGTGGACGTGGCGCGGTGGTCGATCTGGGACTGCCTGATGGCTACGGCGGAGAATTGATCGGGGACTTACAGAAGCCAACCCTGGGGCGCAGACACTCGTCCTCTCCGCGAACCTCCACCGCGCTGAGATCGCACGGGCGGTAGAGAGCGGGGCCGCCGGTATTCTGCACAAGACCGTTCGCCTGGATGAGGTGGTAGAGGCCGTAAGAAGGGTCAGGGCGGGTGAGACACTCGTGCCTATGGAAGAAGTCGTGGAGTTGCTCCGCTTCGCCGGGAGCAAGAGAGAGGAGGAGTACGCAGCTCAGCAGGCCGTAGCACGCCTTACCACCAGAGAGACAGAGGTATTGCAGGCACTCGCCGAGGGGCTTGACGGTAAGGGGATCTCCGAGAAACTCAACATAAGCCTTCGCACCGAGCGCAACCACAAAGCGAGCATCCTGGCAAAGCTCGGGGTGCATTCTCAACTCCAGGCGCTGGTGTTCGCCTTGCGCCACGGGGTGGTAGAGATCCGGGAGTAGTGAGTCGTCTTTCCGCAACCCTCGATTCACGGCCTACATCCCTCCGTGTCCTGTGCGGAGTAGAGAATATCAACCAGATAAGGCTGAAGAATAATGCCTAGAAAAAGTTGGATCATGTAGCCGATGTCCTGGATCTCATGCGTAGTTACGCTCGACCATCAAGAGTCATTCATGCAAGAGAGGGCTGAGAAGACACCATGACCTTGCCCGAGAGGGTCCAGACGAGTCACACGCCAGAGGCAACCTTGCGGCGACCACAGGGTTCCGTGTACTGGCTGATCGCAAGAAATGGGAACGCCGGGATAGAGGTGCTCGTCTTAGACCGCAATAGCCAGAAGACCCTGCCGGTCTTCAGCTTCGAGGAGGAAGCCGAGATGTTCCTCCGGTTCGGGAACGTGGGCGGCGATTGGCGGATCCGGGAGAGCGGGGTCGGAGAACTGATTTCCGTGCTCTACGGACTCTGTGCGGTTGTAAGTGACGTTGCCCTGGATCCGTTGCCAGAGATGGTGGCCGAGAGGTTCGTGGGGCTTGTGAGCCTGGATCGGGAACGCTTCATAGAGCGCATCATGAACAGAAATAGACAACTCGAGCTCCGTGATTCGGGCCAGGGATCTCTTCGCGAGGCCGAAGGGAGCCGGAGGAGCGGGGCGTACTGGCTCATCGTCTAGGGGTGATCCGACGCAGCCGAGGATGCCTATTCAGCTTTCTCCTTCACATCCCTCCGGCAAGCACATCGTGGCACGAGAAGGCGAAGTGATCGAGATCCCCATCATCGGGCACCGCTTCCGCATCCTGCAGAGCGCCGGGGAGACCGGGAACAAACCCTGGATGCCGATCAAAGCGCGGTTGGCCCTGCTGGTGTTCCCCACGCCTGGCAGAACCTCGACGACGAGGACGTGTGCTTCCTCGTCGAGTTCCGTCCGGCGCTAAACACAGAAACCCTGCTCGTCGCCGGCGGCAAAAATACGTCGTGATGGCCACGCCACGTTCCCTGTACCGATTATCGTAACGTGTATCTCAGGTATTCCTTTCACACGCAGTTCACTCACGAGATGAGGATAACCCAATACCCCTACTGCCCCCAACTGCCGTCCATGCTCTAGAATCGTGGACCAAGACTGTATTTTGGAGATCCGGAAGCGGGCCAGAGGTAAGAGAGAATACCGGAAAACAACAGGGGCGAGGAGCTTGAGGTCGCGTCTGGATAAGTCGCGTCCTGTGCTCGGTATCGTCTTTCTGGCCGGTTACGTGTGGCAGACGTTCGCGCCAGGTTCGCTGGGGACGGACCTCTTTCTGGGAGTAGGGGCGGTGTTGTTCGTGATCTCCGTGCCGTGGTCGAGCGCTTTCCACAGGGCGTTCGCCCTGATCGCCTTCGCGGCGCTTGGCGCGGTGATCTTCACCGGAAGCTTCGACTTCGCGGACTTCCTTGGGGGGATGCCTACTTACTTCGGGATCGTGGCTGTGTTGCTCGTCCTCAGCACGGCAGGATATCCGATCC
>JACCSM010000071.1 GCA_013698525.1 Rubrobacteraceae bacterium | reverse complement strand
GGTACAGGTGCATAGTCGAGAGCGGTGTCGGGATCTTCGAGCCGTGCTCGACGTGCAGCGCAATGGCCTCATCCGAGAGCTCGTTTACGAAGTCTCCTCTCCAGTACCATTGCAGCCCCGGCGGTATTAGCGGATCGAACATGCTGTTTAGCACGGGCAGAGGCATCGGGCCGAGGAGCTCGAAAGCGGGCGGGCCGAACTCCCGGACGGGCCGGAATGCTTCCTCGGCTTCTTCCGTCGGTCCGGTGTAGCACCAGATGACGGCGCACATCGTCTTCGTGTGCAACTCTTCCGGGAACGGTGGTCCCGGCGGCACCTTCAGGAAGGCGAAGAAGCCGTACATGTCTTCCGAGGCATTCGCCATGAAGTCGCGGTAGAAGCGCATAGCTTCGGCGGCCTGATCCATGTGCCAGAGCGTCGGACCGGCGTAGACGGTGTGGACCGGGTGAGCCCGGAACAGGAAGGAAGTTATCACCCCGAAGTTGCCCCCACCCCCGCGGATAGCCCAGAAGAGGTCCTCGTTCTCTTCTTCGCTGGCCGTTACGAAACTACCGTCGGCGAGCACCACGTCGGCGGAGATGAGGCTGTCTATGGTCAGGCCGTACTTGCGCGTGAGGTAACCGTGACCTCCACCCAGGGTGAGCCCACTGACGCCGGTAGTCGAGTTGAAGCCGCAGGGTACGGCCAGACCGAAGGCGTGGGTCGCGTGGTCCACGTCGTTCCAGACGCAGCCGCCTTCGACACGAGCCGTGCGCGCTGCAGGATCCACGCGGATGCCCTTCATCCGCGAGAGGTCGATAACGAGTCCGCCATCCACGACACCCAGGCCCGCACCGTTGTGCCCACCACCCCGGATAGCGGCGAGCACGTCGTTCTCGCGGGCGAAGTTGACGGCGGATATGACGTCCGCTACGTCGGCGCAATAGGCGATGAGCGCTGGGCGCTTGTCGATCATGCCGTTATAGACCTTGCGCGCTTCGTCGTAGCCTTCTTCGCCAGGCTGGATCAACTCGCCCCGCATTTGGGCTCGCAGCTCCGCGACGACCGATTCCTCAAGGACCCCGAAGGTGATGTCTTCTTGCACGATTCTCCCTTCTTGATGGTGTGCCGTGTTGTTGCGGACCCTTCTCCTCTACTCGTCCCAGGCCTCGATGTTGGTCTGGCGAACGATCATGCCGTCCTGTAACTCCAGCGTCGTCGCTGTGAGCACCTTGAGCCCATCCGGGTACTCGCACGCCTCGTTGAACGCGACACGGTTCTCGCCGACGATTTCGTCCTCGACGTGGTGCGTCATCGCCCGTCCGCAAACGTCACGCAGCATCTCGGAGATCTCCTCCTTGCCGTGCAGCACCTGCGGCGAGCTCGGAGTGGCGTTCTTGTTGACCGTGCGTAGCTCAGCATCGTCAGCGTAGAGGGCAACGAGCGCGTCGTAGTCGCTACTCTCTATGGCGTGGCGCATAGCTTCGAAGTCGAGGCCAGAGGCCATCTGTTCGGTCATGTGGTAACTTCCTCCTTTACGTCTCGTCGGTCAGACGATCCAGGTCTCGAGCCGGACGCATGTCTATGACATCACCTCCTTGCTTGCGCCTTGTGTTGCGAATAAAGCCTTATACCAGACGGCGGGGCCGGTTACATCCCCCAAATGAGTGATTTTTGCTGTGACTACGCCGGGTCTGCCCCGTCGTCGTGAGCCGTCCTCCGACGCTCCTCATCGGCGAGAACGCGACGAAGGAGCTTGCCCACGGCGCTCTTGGGTAGCTCCTCGCGGAACTCGACCGTTTTCGGGGTCTTGTAGTCGGCGAGGCGCTCCTTGCAGAAGTCGAGTACCTCCTCCTCCGTCGCCGAGGCGCCAGACCGCTTGACGACGAACGCCTTGACGGTCTCGCCACGGTACTCGTCCGGGATTCCGATGGCTACGGCTTCGGCAACGGCTTCGTGCTCGAAGAGGACCTCTTCGACCTCACGCGGGTAGACGTTATAGCCTGAGGCCACGATCATGTCCTTCTTCCTGTCAA
>JACCSM010000064.1 GCA_013698525.1 Rubrobacteraceae bacterium | reverse complement strand
CCTGAGCGCGTTGCGCCGATCCGACGACAATTTCGAGTTGGAGCCGCTGGACGATATGGTGGAAAATCGAGCCTTCGAGTCTATGTCTGATAGAGTTCGTCGCGGATAGCGGGAGTGGGAAGGTAATCAGTTATGAACGTAGACTTTGAGGACTTCGCAACACAAGTCAATTACTTGGCTGCGATAGGTAGGCTCGTCGTACCTCGGGCATTCGGCTTCACAGACCACAAGGTTTTGTTTCTTGGTTATGCTCCGTTCGACTCGGAAGAACTAGGTGGCTTGTTGCCTAGAGAAGTCCAGTGGCATGAACATGATTACGCGCCAGAAGAGTTTGTGCCTGACATAGTGGTCTTGGGGCGTGAAGGTTTCGAGAAGGGCACCATCAAATCTGTACTTGAGGACCTAGAAACCCCACCGAAAATCGTCCCACAAGAGGGTTTTCTCGATGAACTCCTGTTCGGTCATGATTGGTGGGACGATGAGGTAGAGGCGTTACGGACAATGGTGAATCACCATCGCGGCTTGCAATCTGCTAGATCTCTCGGTGCTCTAGCTCTCGTGGGCATAGAACAGCCACAGCAGAAGAAAAAGCCCGCCATTGAAGAGGGTGTTTTGAGAACTCAACAAACCACGGTCAAAAGTCCTCAGAGAACTGGCGCAACTCCGATGCCTAGCAAGTTCTCGTGGCCAAGTACCGAAGCAAATGAATCAACGAAAATAGGTGCCACGGAGTTGGACCTGCAACCTCAAAGCAGGCTTAAGCAACTCGGGTACGACACTACGAAGTCCCGATCCGAACGATGGCGCATCCTCACTACCAGGGCTGTTCCAGAGCTTGAGTTGCCAAAAGTCGCGAGCTTCATCGCCTGGCTTTGCCGCACCCGCAAGAGTCAGAAAGGAGGGAGAGAAAAGTTCATTTCTTCCATAACCGAATGGGAATACGATCTCGCGCGGCTGAAGAGAGAGATATATCCGAGTTACAAGCCTCGCTTTAACTGGCCAGACTCCGAACCTAAATCTCGACAAGGAAACCGTAACCGCTAGCTTGACTACACTCCTATTCGTTGCTCCTCGCTCTAATCTTCCAGACTAAAAACTCTCCACCGAAGGGCGCAGATCCAACTCCAGAGTCCAGGCGGTCAGTTCTTGAGAGTGTAGCTGCCAGTAGGTCTCGGCGATGGCATCGGGGGAGAGCATGGTGTGATCCTCGCGGTCGGGGGACATCTCGCGTGCCCTGGGAGTCTGGATCTGCCCGTCTATCACGACATGTGCTACATGCACTCCTCGCGGCCCGAACTCCCGAGCCATGCTCTGCGCCAAAGCCCGCAGTCCGAACTTGCCAACCGCGAGCGCGGAGAAGCGGGCGGACCCACGCAGCGAAGCCGACGCGCCCGTGAGCAAGACGGTGCCGCGCCCGGCCTCGGCCATCGCCGGGAGGACGTGCTGGGAAGCGTAGAAAGCTCCGGCGCAGTTAGCTCGGAAGCACTCGTCGAACGTCTCGGGGTCTATCTCCAATATGCCGCCCATCTGGAAGGCGCCGGCGTTGTATACGAAGACCTCCGGATCGCCGATCGCGCCCCGCACACGCCCGAAAGCCGTCTCCACCGAGGCCGGGTCCGTGGCGTCGGTTGAGACGGAGAGGGCCGTGCCACCGGCGTTTTCGATCTCCCGCCGTACATCCGCTACGCTCTCCTCGCGGCGGGCCATGAGGGCGACCGCGTAGCCTTCCCTTGCGAAGCGTCGCGCTATCGCCGTCCCGAGCCCCGGTCCCACGCCGAGCACCGCCGCCACTTTGCCGTCCATCCAGCCTCCTTTTAATTCGGCTTGCGGGCTTCGACCCACAGCCAAGTCTCGTCGCTGCCGCCGGTTCCGGGATTGGTGCGGGGCTCGGCGTAGCGAAGCTCGAACCCCGTTTCGCGCAGCATACTGCGGTTTGTCTCCGCGTCGTGGTGGCTCCACCGCATCGCGGCTCCCCATCCTTCCCAGTTGCTGTCCTCGCCTTCGAAGTCCGTGACGGTGAGGATCGCCAGGAAGGTTCCGCCCGGCTTCAGCCAGCGATGTATGTCCGCCAGCAGCGCCGGATGCTCCTCGCGGGGAACGTGGATGATGGAGTGAAACGCCACCACCGCGTCGAAGGTCTCCGGCTCGAAAGCGAGTTCTGTCATGTCGGATC
>JACCSM010000049.1 GCA_013698525.1 Rubrobacteraceae bacterium | reverse complement strand
CTCGAGTACTCGGAGGTGATCGAGGAGCACGGCCTCAGGGACGTCTCCTACAAGCTCTTCGACCAGGACAACCAGATGCTCCTCCTCAGGCCCGAGATGACCACCCCAATAGCCCGCCTCATCTCTCAGCGTCTGGCAGGCAGCCCGCCGCCGCACAAGATCTCCTACGTCCTCCCCGCATACCGCCGCGCGAGCGTGGGCCGCGGGCAGAGCGCGGAGCTCTACCAGGCCGGCGTCGAGGTCGTCGGCTCCGCAAGTCCCAGGGAGGACGCCTCCACCATCGCGCTCCTCGTCGACGTACTCCAGAGCCTCGGCCTCAGCGCTCCTACGGACTTCGCCGTCGTCCTCGGCCAGTCGGGCTTCTACGCGGGTTATCTACGGCACGCCGCCCCCGACGCCGCAACGGCCGTAACCAGTGCCCTGGCAGCGAAGGATCTCGTTGCCGTCGATGCCATAGCTAGGGAGCTGCCGGCCGGCGCCGCCTCCGGCGTGCGCGGCATCCCGCGCATCGTCGGTCCTGCGAAGGATGAATCCATTATCGAGGAGGCCGGGCGTTTCGCGGTGGGGGAGGAGGCAAAGGGGGCCCTCGAGAACCTGCGGGAGATACTGCGCCACCTCGAGGCGCATAGGGCGCTCGGGGCGGTCATCCTCGACCTCGGTCTCTCCGGTCGTCACGACTACTACACGGGCGCGGTCTACGAGGCGTACGCCGCCGGCCTCGGGTTCACCGTCGCCAACGGCGGGCGCTATGACAATCTTCTCAGACGTTTCGGGAAGGAGCTGCCGGCGACCGGATTCGCCATCTACCTGGAGAGGTTGCTCTCCGTGCTTCCCGAGGAGGCTCAGCAGCCCCTGCTCGTGCTCGTCGGCGGAGACGTTGGCGGCATCGAGGCCGCGGCCGGGCTGCGGAGGCTCGGCGTGCCCGTGTTGCATCTTTCAGAGGACCTTCCGCCGGAGGCCGCGGTGGAATACGCCAGGAGCGTGGAGGCGGCCTGGATCTCCTACCCGGCCGCGGGAGGCGTCAAGCTCGCCACCGCCGATCCTGCCGGAGAGTTTGTTTTCATGAGCCCTGAGTCCGCCGCGAGGACGGTGCTCCCATGAGCCGACTGCGTGTCGCCGTGCCGAAGGGTGCTATCTTCGCTGACGCGCTCGTGGCGCTCGAGAGGGCCGGGCTACCGGCGGCTGTCGTCCGCGAGAACGGGCGAAGGCTCGTCTACAGAGCCGAAGGCACCGAGTTTATCGTCAGCAGGCCCTCCGATGTGCCCGTCTTCGTCGAGTACGGGGCTGCGGACATCGGTATCGTCGGGAAGGACGTGCTCGATGAGCAGAAGCCGAACGTGGTCGAGCTAAAGGATCTCGGGACGGGGAGGTGCCGCATGATCCTGGCTGCCCCGGAAGGCAGGGCCGAAGACGTGCGGCGGGCCATCCGCCACGCCGAGGTCGTAAGGGTTGCGACCAAGTTCCCCGACACCGCTAGGCGCTACTTCGAGCGCATGGGCCGCCAGGCCGAGGTCATAGAGCTGCACGGCTCCATTGAGCTCGCGCCCCTCGTCGGCCTCGCGGAGTGCATCGTAGATCTCACCGCGACGGGCACGACGCTGCGCGAGAACGAACTCGTGGTGCTCGATGAGATCTCCAGCTCGACGGCGCGACTGATCTCCAACCGCGGCGCATACCGCCTGCGCCACCGTGAAGTCGTAGCCCTGGCCGACGCGATGCAGGGGAGCGACGAGCCCGTTGGTTAGAAAGCTAGACGCGAGGGAGAGGGACCCACGCGAGGTTATCGGCGAATTGCGCCGTCCCGGGGGCTTTCTCTCTGAGGAGGTCCGCGACGCAGCGCGCCGGATCGTCGAGGACGTGCGCGAGCGGGGCGATGAAGCCGTCCTTGAGTACACCAAACGCTTCAGTGGCGTCCGCCCCGAGCCGATGCGGGTCCCGCCGGAGGAGATTGAGCGGGCGCGAGAGGCGCTCCCGGCGGAGATCGAGGAAAGCTTCAGGGTAGCCATCGAGAACGTGCGTTTCTTCCACAAACAGGAGATGGGACGCTCGTGGGAGACGAGCCGGGGCGGGGCGACGGTGGGGCAGAGGGTACGGCCTCTGAGGCGGGTCGGTATCTACGTTCCAGGCGGGCATGGAGCGTATCCGAGCTCGTTGTTCATGTCGGCCGCACCGGCTCAGGTGGCGGGCGTTCGGGAGATCTGCGTCTGCGTCCCTCCCGGCCTCGACGGGAAGGTGAACGAATGGGTGCTCGCCGTGGCTGGGCTTCTGGGGCTGGAGGAAGTCCATGCCGCCGGCGGGACACAGGCGATGGGCGCGATGGCCTTCGGCACCGAGAGCATCGCTCCGGTCAACAAGATCGTCGGCCCCGGCAACGACTACGTCATAGCGGCCAAACTAGAGGTCTTCGGGGTCGTTGGCATAGATGCCCCGCAGGGGCCGAGCGACGTGGTCGTCATCGCGGACTCGAGCGCCTTCCCCGAGCGAGTCGCCCGCGACCTCATGGCGCAGGCCGAGCATCTCTCCGGGGCTTCTTCCGTCCTCATTTCTCCTAGCGCCGAGCTGGTCGAGGCCGTGGAGCCGCTCCTGTCAGGCGAGCCCGCTGAGCACATTTCCCTGGTACGGGTACGAGATCTGGCGCAGGCGGCCGATATCTCCAACCACTATGCTCCGGAGCACGCGCACGTCATCTCCGAGGACTGGGAAGCGGTGATGAACAACCTTCGGGAGGTCGGTATGGTCGGCGTCGGTGACTTCAGCCCTATCGCGCTCAGCGACTACGCCGCCGGACCTTCCCACGTCCTGCCCACCGACGGAACCGCGGCCTGGGCCTCGCCCCGAAGCGTCAACGACTTCATCACGCACACCAACTACATGCACTTCACCCAGGAAGCCCTCGAAGACCTCGCCCCCCATGTCGAACGGCTTGCCCGTCTAGAGGGGCTCGAAAACCACGCCGAAAGCGTGGCGGTGCGGCGAAAGAACTGATGGAGGACGGGATGGCACGGATCGGCAAAGCGGAGCGAAAGACAGGCGAGACGTCCGTGCGGGTGCGTCTGGACCTCGACGGCGAGGGCACGGCCGACGTCTCCACGGGCGTCGGGTTCTTCGACCACGTCCTCCACCTGCTAGCCCACCACTCCGGCATGGACCTCGCCGTCGAAGCCAAAGGCGACACGTGGGTGGATGACCACCACACCGTCGAGGACACGGGGCTCGTACTTGGGCGCGCCTTCGATGAAGCAATCGGAACCCGCTCAGGTATCATGCGCTTCGCCGACGCGAGCACGCCGCTCATCGAGGCTCTCAGTACGGTTGTTGTCGACCTCGGCGGGCGTTCGCACCTGACCTGCAACCTCGGACCGATGCCAGAGAAGATCGGGACCTTCGATGTAGAGCTGTTCCCAGAGTTCCTGCGGGCCTTCACCCAGTACGGTCACTTCACCCTCCACCTCAACTGCCACTACGGCGAGAACGCCCACCACAAGGTCGAGTCCGGTGTGAAAGCACTAGCCGTCGCGCTCCGCGTTGGCACCGCCACGAGAACGGGTGGCAGCGCCTCGACGAAAGGGGTCGTCGATTAGGCGACAGGGGCCGATCAACCGGGCCCGTCTCCGGGCCGGCATCTTGGCGCCCGACGAGCCTGCCTACCCGAGAGCCGAAGCCTGATGCCCGAAACCTTGCAAATCGCGGTCATCGATTACGACGCCGGAAACACGCTGTCCGTGACGCGGGCGCTGGAGAAGGTCGGCGCCCGCGTGGACCTTACGGCTGACCCGGAGCGGGTGAGAGGCGCGGACGCGGTGGTGTTGCCAGGGGTCGGGGCTTTCGGGGACTGCATGAAGAAGCTCAGGGAGCGCGGGATGGACGTGGCCTGCCTGGAGGCGTTCGGGTCAGGCAAGCCCTTCCTCGGGGTCTGCGTGGCCCTGCAGGTGATCTTCGACGGCTCCGAGGAGTCGCCGGGGGCGGAGGGCCTGGGCCTGCTGCCGGGCGGTGTCCGCCGCTTCGAGGCCGGGGA
>JACCSM010000048.1 GCA_013698525.1 Rubrobacteraceae bacterium | reverse complement strand
GATCAAAGTCGGTGGGAGAGGTAAGACCAAACTCACCCACAACAACGCGGACGAAGCCGCTCCTTCCTACTCGCCCGACGGCAAGAAGATCGCCTACATGGTGTACAGCAACGCCACCGGGGACACGAAGATCTACACGATCAACGCCTTCGGTGGGGGTGGTAAGACCAAAGTTACGAACGGCGGACAGCCTTCCTACTCGCCCGACGGCAGAAAGATCGTTCATTGGGACTACCATAAGACATCATCGAACCCCCACCCGGACACGGAGATCTACACGATCAACATCGGCGGGGGTGGTAAGACCCAACTCACCCACAACAACAACGACGAGTTTACTCCTGACTATTCGCCCGACGGCAAAAAGATCGTCTACGCAGGCTTGGCAGGCTTGGAGCGTAACAATGCCGAGAGCGACATCTACAAGATCAAGGCCGGAGGGGGTGGTAAGACCAAACTCACCCACAACAACAAGTACGACACGTCTCCTTCCTACTCGCCCGACGGCAAGAAGATCGCCTACACGGTGTCCAAAGGCAATGCCATCGGGGAAGACATCTACACGATCAACGCCTTCGGAGGGGGTAAGACCAAACTCACCCACAACAACGCGGACGAAAGCGGTCCTTCCTGGGGAAGTCGTCCGTAGCGGCTTCTCCTGCGGGTGAAGAGGGCAGCCTAGAGGTCTAGGAGAGGCTCGGGGTCTCTAGCAGCCTCGGCCCTTCTTCTTGCCCTTATTCAACGAAGAGCGTGGAACGCGTGTTCTCAGAAGTTCGTATTCGGTGTTATGGATAGACAGACCCTATCGAGGAACCAAAGGGAGGAGCGCGGCGACGAGCGATTCGGTCAGGAGAAATGCCCACCCGACCAGAAATCCGACCCTGGGTCCAGGGAAGCTGCTGGTGTCGGCGTAGAGCCCTCCGGCAGAAGGCATCTGCTTGGCGAGCTGGCCCACGGAGTTGGCTATGAGAAACCTTCTGACCCTGGGCTTTCTGGTTTTTCCACGATTAGCAGGATAAAAGGAAGTGAGCCGCCCAGGACTCGAACCTGGAACCTAGAGATTAAGAGTCTGTCCCGACAGGTTTACTGGGGTTAGCCGGGGTTGAGAATCCGCTTACCTAAGGGTTTTCGCGTTCGCCTTTGTTTACCGAGGTTAGTCGAGTCTACTGTAAAATTACTGTATAGATTACTGTAGGCTAACTGGGAGCGGCCCCCAGGCACGAACGACGCTGTTCGCCACTTCTTAGCAAGCTCGACACCGCGTTCAGCTCGGTGATTCTGAGTGAGGATACGGCGAGATCAGTCCATTAGGTCCGGTCTTTGACCGGAGATGTGCACATCTGTAAAGAACTATCCAAGCAGGGCGCGCTGCCAAAGGATGTTATCCAGGGAGGCGAGGTTCCACAAGTAGGTACGTTGGCTACGGAATGGTAGGTACCGTCCTTGCGCTCTAGCTCTCGATAGACCGCTTCGGCGTAGTAGGGTAAGGTAGTATCGGGTTCCAGATACCGGTAAGCGGATCAATGCGGCCGATTCCTAGTGTCGCACCAGAATAGCGCTTATTGTACTCAGCGAGAGCTTCTTGCGCTTCGTCGGATAAACTCTCGTAGCTAATCTCTGCTGTTGGGCGAGTCACAAGGTGATCATAGAGGATTTCGCGTAGTTGTTTCTCCGTTAGGCTCGGTGAAGGAGCCAGGGTAGCGTATAAATCTTCTTCACCCGTTGCAAGCAGCGGGACATCGAACAGGGATGGCTGAGCGAAGCCTAAGTACAAACTTAGATCGGGGACGGCGAGTCCATAATAAGCTTCGATCAATTCTTGCCGATTCGGTGGATAACCCTCCCTCTTCGCGAACTCGACGCTCAGACGAGCTAGGGTTTGGTAGGGTGTGTCGGCGAACAGACCAATTAGCAGCAGCGGACCTTCCTTAGACTCAGTGGCTGCAGTCAGCTGCGCACAGGCTTGGAGCAACGGGTGTAGGGACGGGGTGTTCAGCGCCCCCTCATAGTCGCCGTAGAAGCGAATCTGTACTCCGGCGGCGAACATCTCCTGGTAGACCGAATCGTCAGCCAACTGCAATAAGCCACCAAGGATATAGTGTGTGTAAGTCGAGCCTCGCTTGAGGAGTTCAGTTCCGAAGCCCGGTGCCACGATGACGCTTACGCCATGGGCGAAAACCATACGATGTAGTTCTGCCTGTCGTCGAATGATGGTCGTTAGGTAATCATCGGCCTCCGGATTCTCGCGTCGGTGGACAAGGTACCAGCGGCGCGTTCCATTGAAGGGCCATCCCATCACGACAGGCCGGCTCTGGTCCGTTATCCACTGTGCTATCCGCCCGCTTGGCCAACTAAGCCACTCGGCTAACTCAGGAGAAGACACAGATTCTCTATCCTACTCTATTGACACTGTTTCAACTGAGTCTGCCTCGATCACCGACAAGTTGCAGGTAGCACCGCTTGGCAACAACATCGATACTAGTTTGACGTTGTTGATTTCATTTATAGCAGGAGATATCCTGCGGTGCATTGTGCTTCGTGCATGCTGTTTATGTAACATAATTGGCCCTACGGAATCAGCCTGGAACTTGCAATAGTCGTGTTCAATCATGTTCATATCATCCGCACGCTTAGTGAGCTTGGTGATTCTCACATGTGGTGTGTTGATGCCGCTTTTCTTGAGTAAGAACATAGACAGAATGGACTTACCTACCTATTTAGATTCCGCCATGAATAAAGTGCTGAGTGCAGATCTTTCTCACTTATCGCGTGCTTCCGACTACGACACTTCTTGGGCGGCTCGATTAATCAATGAGGACAGGAGTTTAGCGTATCCGCACCTGATTCACTGGTTGACGAAGCGTCAAAACCCGGACGGCAGTTGGGGCGGTAGGATACCTTACGCACATGATCGTTTACTGAGTACGCTGGCGGTCGTGCTTCTACTAGGCCGTTTGGGGCATCGACAGCGCTACCACGAGCAGCGTTCAGCCGCCGAACGTTACATCTCGCGACAAGCTGGTGACTTGCAGCAAGACATCGAACCTACCGCGGGATTCGAGTTGATCCTACCTGCGCTTCTCGAAGAGGCTCACGGACTGGGACTGAATCTTCCCTACGCTGAGCTACACGGTTACAGAGAAGCGCGTGCGGAGAAGCTAAGCATCCTTCCAACCCAGCGGCTTTTCGAGACTAGGACGACTGCGCTGTTCTCCTTAGAAGCTTTTGGAGGCAGTATTGACGTGGAGGTCGCAGCCAGTTTGTTGTCGGATAATGGCTCGATGGTCGATTCCCCGTCCGCTACGGCGTGGCTGCTAGGCCAATTTTCAAACTGGCGCGCCCGCTTCCCGCAGAGTGCCGTGTATTTGAAAGAGTCGATGAGCCGCACCGGTCGAGGTTTGCCCGTCGTGGCCCCGTGCGGCATTTTCTTGCGGGCATGGGTCCTTTACTATCTATATGGTTACAGTGGTTCGTCGTCTGACCGCGAGGCAAAATCGCGTCCTCATTATGATTACCTTTGCAAGCACTGGCGCCCCCATGGCGTGGGCTCCTCCCCATTTGCACTTCGCGACTCTGACGATACCTCAATGGTACTTCTGGTGCTCCATCGCGCTGGTTACGAAGTCGACGGGTCGTGCCTACTCACTTACGAGCGCGACGACCACTTCGCCGTCTTCGACCATGAGCTCCATACATCTATCAGCGCGAATCTACACATTCTAGAGGCCCTTGAGACACTGCCTGACAAGGACCGCGCGCGCGTTCGTGACAAGATATTGTCCTATGTACTCGACGCACAAGAGCAAGACGGCTATTGCTGGCGCGATAAGTGGCACGCCTCGGTTTACTTTGCGACCAGCCATGCTCTGATGGCCTTGCTGCCTCATGCACCAGACGAGCTAAGTGGCACTGCAAGTTGGCTCCTCGCTACTCAGCGCGCGGACGGCTCTTGGGGAGAGTACGTTCCTACAGCGGAGGAGACTGCGCTTACTCTTCTCGCGCTGTTGCACTACCATCGCGCATGCCGCTCGCTTCCAAGAGAACCTTTACGCCGCGCCGCCCAATATCTCTTGCTTAACGAGCTTCCGTTCAAGGATGACTATCCCGAGTTGTGGATTGCTAAAGCGCTCTATGTGCCCACTTGTGTAGTCCGCAGCATCATTCTAGCGAGCTTGAGCATTTACCAGGATACGTTCGGCGACCTTATCAGTTAAAGTGTAATCGCTTGGCATAGCAGCAAGGAAGGACAAAGACCATGGCCGGCCGCTCTCATTATGGTTAGGATTCATTGTGCAAGGTGCTATCCGTCAGCCGGCAGGTCTGCGTAGGATATTGTGAAGGGCGGGCACGCGTCTCGTTGTGAAGCGGGAGGACCGAGGGGTTTGTTGAGGAAGCAGTTACGCAAATCCGAAGAGGTTGTTTCACAATGCTGAAGGTAAACGCTCAGGACCCTGAGCCTCAGCGGAGGGGACAGATTCTCGCTGTTGTCATCCTCGGAATCGCGCTCAGCGCTGCCACCTTGTCCGGGATAAACCTAGTGAATGAGCAGTACGAATACAATGTTCCTAATGCTATCTTCTTGATCTCTGTATTAGGTCTCTTTGTCCTCAACCGACTCGGCTACGTGGCCGCTGCCTGCATGCTTACCGTTACGCTCATAGTCGCCGCATCAGCGGTGTTCTTGAGCGGAGAAGACCTGGCGCAGACTTTTATCATTATGTGCATCCCAGTCTTTATAGCCAGTTTCCTGCTCGTGCCTTGGAGCGGCTTTGTTGTCTCCGCAGTGGTAATCTTCAACACCTTGATTTTCAACCAGGCTACAGTGAACACCCTATCATTGCTCACCTTCATAACCGTAACCACGTTTGCCTACCTGCTCGCTAGAAGCCTCGATCGAGTTAACCGCCAGAATTGGCACAGAGCGTTTTACGACTCCTTAACTGGCTTGCCAAACCGCGCTCTGTTTCACGACCTTCTCACACAAGCTGTAAATCGTTCCAAGAGCGACCACATTCCTCGTGCCGTGTTGTTCATGGACCTAGACCAGTTCAAGGTCATAAACGATAGCCTGGGTCACAGAGCAGGTGACGAGTTGCTGATCATTGCAGCACAGCGCTTGCAGAACTGCTTGCGGCCGGGAGATACCGCGGCTCGTCTAGGGGGGGATGAGTTTATCGTTCTACTCGACGGTGTAGGAGACGTTGAAGATGCGGTTCAGGTTGCTCAGCGAATCGCCAAGGCACTAGGCGCTCCCATCAAGCTTGCAGGGCGACAAATGGTGGTCAGTACTAGTATGGGAATAGTGCTATGCGAAGACGCCAACTGTGAGCCGGATGACTTGTTACGCAACTCAGATGCAGCCATGTACCATGCCAAGGCAGAAGGGAAGGCGCGCTGCAAGGTATTCAATGCAGACATGCATGCCCAAGCGTTGCGGCGTCTGGAACTAGAGAACGAGCTTAGGCTGGCCATCGAGCGTGAAGCACTCACGATCTACTATCAGCCCAAGGTGCTGCTAAGTACCGGCATTATAGTTGGGATGGAGGCCCTGGTACGGTGGGACCATCCGACTTTTGGGCAGATTGCCCCTAGAGAGTTCATCCCGCTTGCTGAGGACGTCGGACTAATTAACTCTCTTGGACGATGGGTACTAGAGGAAGCCTGTGCGGAAGCGCGTAGGTGGCAAGAGCAATATCCTGCCGCTCCCCCTTTAGTTACAAGCGTGAATCTATCCATAAGGCAGTTTCAGGGTTCCGACCTAGTGCCAGAGATCGCAGAGATCTTGCACCAGACTCGGCTAGACCCGGGCTGTTTGGAGTTGGAGATCACAGAGAGAGTAGTTATGGAGGATGTCGAGTATGCCATAGACGTGTTAGAGCATTTGAAGAAGCTAGGGATCAAAGTCGCGCTCGACGACTTCGGGACGGGATATTCTTCGTTAGAGGCATTGCGACGATTCCCGCTAGATGCACTAAAAATCGACAAAGTGTTTATTGACGGGCTTCCGAAAAGCCAACAGGATACGGCGGTTGTGCAGCTTGTAGTCGACCTCGCACATGCAGTAGGCATACAGGCCGTTGCGGAAGGTGTGGAAACCGTAGAACAACTGACGCAGTTACGGGATATGGGGTGTGATCAGGCCCAAGGCTACTATTTCTGGAAACCGCTTATGGGCGAAGAGGCGGCAGCCTTGCACGCTGGGTCTCTGCGTTGGTTACTCGACCAGAGCCCCTCCACAGAGCCCTATCGGGATGTATAGCGTATTGCAGCGGCATTGGTGCTAATGACATGTACAAGCACACTTACAGGACCATTGCAGTCAGACTATGACGCTACGCCGCTGTCCATCGGTCCAACAACTATGGAATCCGCTGTAAAAGCTTCACAACTGGACCAAGGCAATCCCCAGCCGAAGCGGTAGCTGGGCAGTCGGTGTGTGGTTTCAGCCCTCTTTAATCTTACGGGTAACGAGCGTGCTGGACAATGGACAACCTCGTGGGCCACTCACGATTTTAGTCCTCACAACACAATATCGCCAGCAAACAAAGCTAAGGGCAGCCAGTCACGTTGCATGGTGTAGCCTGGCTTGTTCACGTTATCAACGTGAAGGCGAAGGAGCATCGGGATCGCTCGTCTCATGACACGGTCACGCTCGACACCAGACTCCGCGAGCGCGTCCAGCGAAAAAAGATTCGGCATGGACTTTTGGAAGTTCTTGTTCGGGCAAACCATTTCGAACGTCGGCAGCTCCTTCACTATTTTCTTGCTGCCTTTGCTAGTTTTTAAGCTGACTGGTTCAGCTCTCAATCTGGCTTTCATCACCGCCGCAGAGTACGTTCCCTATCTGCTCTTCGGGCTCATCATCGGCGCGTGGGTGGATCGGGTAGATCGTAAGCGGCTGATGATCTACACCGATATCACGCAGTCGCTAATTATCTGTTCCGTTCCATTGCTGGCCGCTTTGGGCCTGCTGTCGGTCTGGTGGCTCTACGTGGTGGGCTTCGTAAGCTCGACGCTGTGGATCTGTTTCAACACCGCCGAGTTCGGTGCCGTACCCTCCCTTGTGCATAAAGACAATCTGGTTGCGGCGAACGGCTACCTCCAAGCGAGCTACTCGACGGCCGCGGTGGTGGGCCCGTTGTTGGCAGGTTTGCTGGTGGCGCTAGTTCCCATCCCCCCGGTTCTGCTCTTCGATGCCGTCTCGTTCCTACTTTCGGCGTTGTTGCTGAAGCTGATTAGTACACGTTTCAACGCCGATCGCGTGGACCAACGAAGATCCGGGGATCTGCGGCGCGACGTCGCCGAAGGGCTAAGCTTCGTGCTAGGTCACCCCATTTTGCGCAATATCTGCCTCATGATGTGCTTGGTCAACTGCATCGGCTTCACCGTGTATACCCAACTCGTGCTCTTTGCTAAAGAACGACTAGTAGCGAGCGATACCCAGGTGGGCTTTCTTTATGCAGCGGGAAGCGTGGGAATGATTGCGCTTGCTCTAGCGGCTAATCCGCTGCGCAAACACGTGTCCTTCAGCAAGGTGGCTATAGGCACACTCATGGTTGGAGGTAGCCTTATCGTGCTCTTGGCCTCGACAAGTTGGTACTGGGCCGCTGTGTTGCTTTGGGCATCGATATGGGGACTCGTGGTGCTTTTCGACATCAACGCCAACAGCCTTTGGCAGCAGATCGTGCCAGACCGATTGCTGGGTCGTGTACAGAGTGTGGTATGGGTACTGTCATGGTCGGCAATACCTCTTGGTGCCTTCATTGGCGGCGTGGCGATCGAGCAGACGCAAGACATCACCTTGGTATACAGGATGATAGGTGTAATGATCTTCCTCATCGCTTTCGCCTTCTCGTTTACCGCCTTGGGCCGCGCCGAGCATTATCTGCCGCAGGAAGCCGCAGAGGAGACGAAGACGAAGGGGTAGGACGAGACAAAGCAGGGAGACTCAGAACTGAAGAGCACTCATTGGAATATCAGCGTAGTATCTAACGCGGAGTCCGTAGAGCATTCCCGATGAGTATTCTATGGTAAAAGATTACGCCTTACCTCTCGGAGTAACAAAAGCCTGAAACTCATAGATCGCCGTAACCGGCCCTAGCCCCTGCAGTACGGTATCGGTTCTGCCACTGCATTGTATTAGATCGCCCTTAAAGCCTTTCTTATTGCCGGACTCGGTTACAGGATTCACGTACTCGTCGCCTCCTACCGGATCCTCCAGATTCCCCTTCTGAAAGTATACGACAGTGAACTGCTTAACTACGACGTTCGAGACGTTCGAGACAGTGGCATCAGTGCTGGAGGTTACCTGTCCGGTTTTGCTCATTGCGTTGATCACGAAGGTGTAACTTTGGCCATTGGTGCACGGTTCTGTTTTCACCAGGATCTGGTTCTTTTGGAGCTCGGGGGGCTCGGCCGCCGCCAGTCCGATTCCGCTGAGGCAAAGCATCGCAGTGAACAACATGGCCGACAAAAAGTATGCCCGTCTCAATCCGTCTCCCCTCCAAATCACATTCACGTAACTATAGCATTATAACGCGCCTGAGCGAGCCTGGCGCAACTGCTGGGTTGCGGCCCGGCGAGATGCTGGCGCTACGCTGGAGTAATGTGGACCTTGAGGCCGGTGCGATGCGGATAAACCGCGCGCTGTCGGGCAGCGAGTTCACCGCGACCAAGACATCCCGTAGCCGCCGGAAGGTAGAGCTCTCCAACACCGCACGCGCGGCCCTCAGAGCCCTCCGCAAGCGCCAGCTAGAGGAACAGATGAAGAAGGCCGGACTCTGGAAGGACCACGGGCTAGTATTCCCCAGCACCGTAGGCACGCCTCTGTCTCATCGCAACGTCGTGCGCTCGTTCAAGGCGCTGTTAAGGCGTGCCGATCTGCCCGCCGGCACCAGGCTCTACGATCTGCGCCATACCTGCGCCACGCTGCTACTCAACAGCAACGTCCATCCC
>JACCSM010000037.1 GCA_013698525.1 Rubrobacteraceae bacterium | reverse complement strand
GGATCCAACTCCACAGCGTGTACCAGCCCGGCCCTCTCGGCGAGGAAAGCCGTCAGGAATCCCCTTCCTGGGCCGATCTCCAGGACCACGTCATCCTCCGTTACGCCCGAGGCCACTATCCTGGCGGTGTTCGGATCCTTCAGGAAGTGCTGTCCGAAGCGCTTTTTCGGCGGTCCTTGTTCGGACAACGAAGCCTACACCTCTAGCGGCAACCCGAAGAGGTTGCGGGCGTTACGGGTGGTTAGGGTGGCCAGTTCCTCATCTTCCATCCCGAGCCTCTCGGCGACGAAGCCGGCCGTGTGGACGACGTTTTCGGGCACGTTCTTTTTGCCGCGCACGGGCTGGGGGCTCAAGTAGGGAGCGTCCGTCTCCACGAGGATGCGTTCTTCGTCTAAAAGGCGGAGCACCCTGGCCGTCTCGCTGTTATTGTACGTAACGTTGCCTGCGAGGCCGACGTAATAGCCGCGCTCCGTCGCCTCCCTGACCTCGCGATCGCCGCCTTCGAAGCAGTGGAGGACGATAGGAACCCTGGCGCTCCCGAGGCAGGCCATCGTGTCGGCGAAGGCCTCGCGAGAGTGGATCACGAGCGGCAGACGCGTATCGTTGGCAAGCGAGATCACATCCTCGAACAGCGCCCGCTGCACCTCCCCCGACCACTCCGAACGGTAGTAGTCGAGCCCGACCTCCCCGAGGGCCACTATCCCCGGCGACTCCGAGAGCTCCGCCAGTGCTTCGAGGTCAGCCGCCGTGTAGGTACCGGCGTTATGGGGATGTATCCCTGCCGTCGAGTAGACATTGGGCAACACCGCTGCAAGCTCGGCCCCTCTCTGCGAATCCTCGACGTCGGTCCCAACGTTCACCACGGCCACGACCCCCACCTCAGCGGCGCTTTTTACCGCTCTCTCCGGCGAGACCTCGAGCCGCAAAAGGTGCGTGTGCGAGTCCACGAGCATAGCGCTCATCCCCTCTTCCCCAGAGTCATCAGCGAGGGGCATTATAAAGGTGGCTGGTACCTCCTTCAGCCCTTTACCAGCCGCTCGTAGATCTCACCGCGACGATGTCCCGACTCGCGGGCCGCCTTCTGAGCCGCCCGCGAAGGGCTCTCCCCCTCTGTCACGTATCGCCGAGCGCGCCTTACTACCTCCTCGATGCTCTCTTCCGCCTTCGCTGTTCCGCCGCGGATTACGAGCACGATCTCACCTTTCACCCCGCTAGAGAAATGCCTGGCAGCCTCCTCCGCCGTCCCCCTGAAGACCTCCTCGTAGAGCTTCGTGAGCTCCCGACACACCGCGACTGGGGTATCGGCAGGAAGGTCCCGGAGCGTTTTCCCGAGCCGGTGCGGGGACTCGAAGAGGACGAATGTAGACGTTTGGGTGGCGAGGCGCTCCAATAGCTCCGTGCGCCCTTTTCCTTTGCGCGGCGGGAACCCGGTAAAGACGACCGTGTCCGCGGGCAACCCCGAGGCAACGAGCGCCGTAGTGAGGGCCGATGGGCCTGGGAGGGCCTCTACCTCGACGTCTGCATCGATGCAGGCGCGCACCAGCCGGTGTCCAGGGTCAGAGACAAGGGGGGTGCCAGCGTCGGTGACGAGGGCTATGTGCCCCGTCTTTGCCCTTTCGGCGAGTTCGGGGGCGAGGCGTTCCTCGTTGTGCTCGTGGTAGGCGATCAGGTCCTTCTTTATCTCGTAGTGGGCGAGCAGTCGTCCTGTACGCCTGGTGTCCTCACAGGCAACGAGGTCGGCCTCGCGCAGATAGCGGAGGGCGCGAAGGGTGATGTCCTCCAGGTTGCCTATCGGGGTTGGGATCACACTGAGGGGCATCACTCAGCCGCCGAGCAGGTACTCCCCGGAGGATGCGTTCCGGGCGAGCGCTGCGGCGCCGAGGACGCCGGACTTGGGACCGAGGGTGGCGACTTTGACGTCGGCCAGATCGCGTGAGGGCGGCCTGGCGCGGAGGATGACTTCCCTGCGGGCCGCCTCGAGTACGAGCTCCCCAGCCTCCATGACGCCTCCGCCCACGGCGACCACCTCGGGGTTGAAGATGTTTATGAACCCGGCGAGGCCGACGCCGAGCCACCTCCCTGCCTCGTCCAATACCGAGAGCGCCACCTTGTCTCCTTCGCGGGCGAGCTCCGTGACATCCTCGCCGAGTATCTGGCGCCTG
>JACCSM010000023.1 GCA_013698525.1 Rubrobacteraceae bacterium | reverse complement strand
CCCCCTGAGGAGGAGTTGCTCGCGAAGATGAGGAAGTCCACGCGCTACGGCGTCCGAAAGGCCGCGAGGGAGGGCGTCGAGGTGGTCGAGCCCGAGGACTTCGAAGGTGCATGGGAGACGTTCTACGATTGGATGGAGGATACGGTCGAGCGCAAATCCGGTTTCGCCATCAGGAGGCCGCGAGGGTACCTGCACGACATGATGCGGGCGATGCGCGACGCGGGCCAGGGCCACCTGTTCCTAGCCGTGCACGAGGGAACACCCCTCGCGGGCGTCTTCGTCTTCACCCTCGGCGAGAAGTACTGGTTCATGCACGGGGCATCGAGCACCGAGAAGCGCAGCTACAATCCCAACCACCTCCTGCAGTGGGAGGTAATGCGCTGGGCCAGGCGGCGCGGCATCAGATACTACGACATGGTAGGCATCCCCAAACCCGAAGACCGCAACGAAGACGATCCCTACTACGGTGTCTACAGGTTCAAGATAGGCTTCGGCGGGGAGGTCACGGACTTCCTCGGGTGCCTGGATTTGCCGATCAAGAACACCAGGGCCGAAGCCTGGTACAGGTTCGAGCCGGCGTACTACCGTCTCTATTACAAGCTGAAGGGCAACGTCTTTTACTAGCTGTCAGCACTTCAGCACGCATCGGCCTGCGGCCTCCGCTTGTCAGCCGGTCAGGTAAGCCGTGCGGCACGCAACCGGGCTGCGCTGGCCAAAAAGCTCCGAACGGCGCGCAAGCTGAAGTGCTGACGAGCGAAGCCCGAAGGGCGTAGCGTGCTGTCTAGAACTCAGGCCCGAGATACGTTCCGTCCACCTCTGCCACAGGCACGATGTCGGTCGGGATCTTCTTGCCTTCGTCGTCTATCAGGGCGCCGTACGCGGTCTCCCATTGATCGCGATAGACGACCTTGCCGTTCCTCGTTCTCTCGTAGTACGCTACCCACTTGGATGCATCCTCGGCTCTGAAGACGGGCTCGGACGACATCTCCACCTCGATGTTGTCCGGTACACCGTATACGTTGGCGTAGATGTAGCCGTCGCCTGAGACATACTCCTGCAAGAGCACGTAGCCGTCTGAAGTGTTCTTGAACTTCATGTCAAGGTCGTCCGACGTTCCCGGACCACCGTACCAAACCGTCGCGTCCAAGCCTGGCCTGATATAAGGCAACTGCGAGTAGTGGGCAGTGCGCTCCGTTACCTCCATACCAGCGTAGAGGGCCGCATTGTAGAGCGTGGAGGTAACCTGGCAGAGACCGCCTCCCTCGTCCACAGTCTCCGCGCCGTCCACGATGACGTGCGTCTGGAAGTAGTCGAGGTTGGCGACGTGGTCTAGCATCGAGAACGTCCCACCCGGCGCCACGAAAGTACCGCTAACGGCATCAGAAGCGATCTTGAGGTTCTCTACCCGCGTCTGGCCCTGGTCTGTGGTCGCCGTGTAGTTGGTTCTGTAAGTGCCCTGCAACTCGGTCGGCTTCTTGTCCTCGAGCTCGGCGGTGGTGTAGCGTGGCTTGGCCACGGTAATAGGCACCTGGTATTCGCGCTTCCCCTCGAAGAGGCCACCCTGTATGGAGTCGAGTAGCTTCTCGCCCTCGACGCTCCGCCCTTCATGGCTGGGCTTGACGAAGACGTCGCCGCCCGAGTCGAAGTCGTAGCTGGCCTCGACAGGCTTGACCGTAAGGTCGTTGTAGACGTTGGTGAGCCGGCCGTCCAGATGGTCGCGGTTGAGGCTGACATCGATCTGACCGTCCTGCTTGGTGACGTCGAGAGCCGATCCCAGATCCGCCGGTGAGAGGGTCCAGCTCTTCCCCTCAGCTTTGAGCATTAGCTGCTCGGAGAGGGCTCCCCTGGCCTTCTTCGCCGCCGCCTCTGCCTCAGCCGTCATGACGCCAGGGTCGAGCACGTCGCCTCTGAGGCGGGCCTTCCCGCTCATATCGTGGATGGCGCTGTCCACGCTCGCCATGGTGGCCGCGAGGTTCAACTCGTAGCCGTCGCGGGACTTCGCGACCTCCACCTCCGAGCCGTAGATCTTTACGTTGGCCTCCCTTGGGGGGTGGTCTACCCGGGAGGCGATCTCGCGCACCTCGCCCCGCGCTTTCGCAGGCCGGTAGTCGATGTCAGGAGGTATCGTCGCCCCGCCGAATGAGGCGCGCAGACGCTCGGAGAGGCGGTCGAGGATGTTCCCTTCGCGCCCGACGGCGTAGGCTTTATCCACGGTCTCGTCTATGTTGAAGCTCACACCCATCTCGCCGGCCTTGCGGGTGAAGTGCTCGGGGCCGTCGAAGTCGATCTCTTCGAGGGGACCCACGACCTGGTCCCTGACGATCTGGCGCGCCTCGGCAGGTGTCTTGCCGCCTAAAGAGATGCTGCCGACCTCCACGCCGCGGTGTATCTTGTCCGAGTTCAGCCAGAAGTCCGCCGCCACGAGCACGGCGATGATGGCGCAGATGATGATTACCGGTCCCGCTATCCCCTGACGCCGACTATTCTGCTTGCCCGAGTCGAAAGGGTTCAAGCTGGATGAGTGAGAGCCGTAAGATGCACTCTCACGTTCGTTTCTCCCGCGCCTGTCCCGTTTTTTCCGGTTCTTGAGACTCAAATATCCACCCTCCGCGTGCGGCCTTCCACGCGTCCGAATGACAGATTTATGGAGAGGTCCCCCCTCTCTCTTTTGGCTGGCGACACCCCGCCCTGGCCCGAACGAGCGCCGCCCGGAAAGCCTAACACGGCAAGGGTGAGTACGCCACCTCTTTGCCGATGTTTGCAAGACCGGGCCGCCACCAGAGGAGGGTAGGACCCCAAGCGCTGAGGCACAACATCTGGCCCACCGGATCAGGGAGTCGTGTCCGGGCCGGCCTCTTCCTCCAGCGTCACAGCGGGGGTTCCGAGAGTGGCGCCCTGGCTCTGGATCAAGCGCCGCTCGGTGTCGTATGCTTGGACCATCATCGCGAGCTCGAGCCTGTCGCGCTCGGCGGGAAGGGTGCCCGCTTCCTCCTGCCTGGCAAGCTCTGTGCCCTCGACGCCAAGGACACTCTCGAGCTCCCCGATTCTGCGCCGCATCTTTAGCCTGCCGCCCGGCGTCAGGCGCAGGTAGGTGCGCTCGTCTGGTCCCTGGAAGGGATAGACCCAGGCGCTCCGCAACCAGTCCTGAAGGATCTCGCTCCTGAGCTCTTCTTTGTTCCTAAGTTCCATTACGCTCTCTTCCATTTTTCGAGTAATCTACTCTCTTCCACCCGGAAACTCCACCTCTTTCACGGCGTATGGAGAGGGTATCATGAGCCCCATGCAGGAAGATCCCACGCTCGCGCCTTGGAGTAGGCTAGGGGAGTCCCTCGAAGGCTCCTTCGCAGCCCGCGCCCGCGGACTCCTCGCTCCTGCCTTCGTCATCCTCGACCGGGAGGGCGAGGAGATAGGATGTCTGGAGATTCACGGACCCCAGGGAGCCGAACTCGAAGCCGGGGATCTGGAGGCGCGGATCGAACCCTCCGCACTCTCTGGCTACGCGATGCTCGCTGGCGACGCGAAGATTCTCGAGGCAGAACCGGTGGGGGCTCTGAATACGCCCGAGATAAGGTGCATGGACCGCCTCTACAAAGGCCGGCTATCCCTCCTGCGCAACACGGCCTGGGCCGGACCAGCGGGGGAAAGAGTGACGGTACGCATCACTGGAGGCCTGACGAACCGAAACTACGGGGCCGTCTTCGACGTTGGCAACGCAGGCTCGCTACCTGTCGCCTTCTTCCTCCTTTACCTTACCGTCGCACTCAGACGCGGGGCCTACCTTGCGGGAACGGGAAGTAGCTGAAAGCGCGAACTCCTCCAGTGGAGCCCTGACTCTAGCGGAGCCGCCTGGGTAGCGGGAGGTCCTTGGGCGTTGCGTAGACGGTCACCGTGGAGCCTTTCGGGGCCAGCGTCCCCGCGGCCGGGTCCGTGGCCCACGTCACGCCGCGCGGTGCGAAACCGTCCTGGTAATCGTAGACGAACCTCACGTCGAAGCCCCTGTTGGCCAGGGCGTTCTCCGCATAGTAGTCATAGTAGGCCGTTACGTTCGGGACAGGGACCATCTTCGGTCCGGCCGGCGTCCTCGACTGGGAGGACGCCGCCTCCGTAACGGAGGCGACATTCTGGCTGCCGGACTGGCCCGGAGACTCGCCCCCTGTATCGACGGCCTCCACCTGCACACTCTGTGGTGGCGTCGGAGGTTTCGTCTCGACAGGGTTCATCCGGCTCAGCGTGTCAGCCACGCTGCCATCCTGTGGAAGGCCGACGAGCCCCGAAGCCAGTGCTCCTCCGCCGCCGAGGAGGAGTAGCAGAACGGCCACCGAGGCCAGGACGAGCGCGCCGCCACGAGCCTTGCGGCGCGCTGATTTGGGTGCCTCCGTCGCCTCCGCCGGCCTGGGCGGGGCATCTATCTCCATGTCGTCGAGCATCGCGTTGGCCGAGAAATACCGGTCCCTGGGCTTTTTGGAGAGGGCCTTCAAGATCACCGCCTCCATGCCTGGCGTGATCCTCTTATTCAGCCTGCGCGGCGGCGGCGGGTCTTTGTGTATGTGCTGCCTGGCGAGGCTCTTGACGTCGCCCGAGAACGGCGGTCTTCCCGTCAGGCAGTGGTAGAGGAGGACACCCACTGAGTAGATGTCGCTCCTTGGTGTCGCGTCCTCGCCCCTGAGCTGCTCGGGGGACATGTAGCGGGCGCTGCCGACGATCTCACCGGGCTCGCCGATCGCGACATCCTCCTCCTCGACGATGCGGGCGATGCCGAAATCAGCGACCTTGACGGTTCCCCCCGACGTGAGGAGGATGTTGGAAGGTTTGATGTCCCTGTGTATGATGCCCCGCCTGTGGGCATAGGAGAGCGCGCGCAGAAGCTGCATCGCTATCCTCCTTACGAACTGCTCGTTGAGGCGCCCGCTGCGGCGACCGCGGCGTCCGACGAGGAGGTCCCCGATATCCCTGCCAGAGATACACTCAACAACGATGAAGGGCACCTCGCCATCCTGGGAGATATCGTAGACCTTCACGATGTTCTCGTGATCTAGGGAGGCCATCGCGCGGGCCTCCTGCCTGAAGCGCCGCCGGAAAGAGGGCACCTCGGCGTAGTGGTGATGAAGGGTCTTCAGCGCGACGGCACGGCCGAGGATGTCGTCTTCAGCCCTGTAGACGACCGCCATCCCGCCAGAACCGAGCGTGCTCTCTACCCTGTAACGTCCTGCGAGGACCGTTCCAACCGACGTTTCCAGCCTCTTACCACCTTCGACCCTACGGACCTTGGAATGCAATAAGTATATATGCCCGAAGACACTCCAGGTACACTACCAGAGGGCGACTATGACGTTGCCCAATATGCTGGAACATGTCAAAGGTGCGTGCCACATCTAGTGGCTCGTTCCCGCCGGGAAACAGCATTTCAGCCAGTCAGCACTTCAGCATTTACGTTTGTAGAGCGATCGAACCCTACTCTGCGCACGCGTACCGATGGCCGACTTTTGGCCAGAGACAACCATGCTGACATGCCGAGAGCGGAAGACCGGAGCGTGCTGACTGGCTGATAGCTCTAATTCACTTCCTTGACCCAGGCGGCGACCCAGCCTTCTTCCGACCTCACGTAGTCCCCCCTCCACGAGATACCCTTGAGCCTGTCGAAGATTCTGGCTGCTTCGGCCGGGTCTTCGAGTCCGATCTCGACGCCCATCGCCTCGATCTCGCTTCTCGGAACCTGGACCGGGATGCTCTCGAACCTGTCCTTCAAGAC
>JACCSM010000017.1 GCA_013698525.1 Rubrobacteraceae bacterium | reverse complement strand
TAACGTTTTCGAAGCGATGATCAAGGGACTCATGTCCAATCCGAAAGTAAGGGACCCCGAAATCGGATGCACTGTGCTGGCGGCTCCTTTCTTCTGGCCGCCGGAAAGCTGGATCGCCAATCCCATTGGTTGGTCTGGAAACATTGTTCGAGGGCGTTATTACGACACGGCCAAGACAGAGGGAGCAAACTTATGGTCCTCGATTCAAGAACGATTCAGGGACCCCCTCGTCAGCACTTTACCCAACCGAGTCCAGGAAACGAAGGCACGTTACGGCAATCCCACTTTGATACAACCTCGTTTGGGGCAAGGTGCATTTAGAGTGGTAGTTACAGATGCGTACCGGCGTCGTTGTGCAATCACGGGCGAAAGCACTCTTCCCGTCCTCGAAGCAGCACATATCAGGCCCTTTGCGAGGAGCGGTGTAAACGAGGTGTCGAACGGCATGCTCCTGCGATCAGATTTCCACAAGCTTTTCGATGCTGGTCTCGTTACTGTAACGCCTGAGTTGCGTGTCGAGGTAAGCGCGCAAATCAAGGAGCAGTGGTTCAATGGGAAGCCATATTATCGTCTTCATGGAAAGACTCTATCGAACGTACCGCAAGATCCTGCTAACCGTCCGAGCGAGACCTTCTTGAGTTGGCATAATGACAACTGCTATGTGGGATAAGGACACAAGAGAAAATGCTCACACCTGAGTTGGTCGAGGCTTTATTGGAGTTCCGACGGGCCAGGGATTGGGAACAATTCCACACAGTGCGCAATGTTGCTTCAGCCCTCTCAGTCGAGGCTGCAGAGTTACTCGAGCACTTTGTTTGGTCGAACGACCAGCAAGCTCCCCACATACTAGAAGAACACCGTGCAGCAATTACGGCCGAGGTCGCCGACATCGCGATCCTGCTAACCTATCTGGCGCATGACCTCTCGATAGATCTTCAAGCTGTTGTGTCAGAGAAGATGACAGTCAATGAGCGAAAGTATCCACTAGAGAAATCTTATGGATCAAACAAGAAGTACACAGACCTCTAGAGTCCCGCCATAGAGATTGGACCACCGTCTGGTAGCCGCAGTGTTCGAAGAAGCCCTCGGTATCCGAAGTGCGCCTTCAACTTCGATGTCCAAGCCTCCGGGTTCCATGAGCTCGGCCATATCCTGTGTTCGAGACCTGCATATAAGTTGACCTGCACATGGCCGATAACCTGCACATGACTGACGACCACGAGAATATTGGAAAGAGAAACCTGCTCGTAAGCGTCGGCGAGACGGACATCGAAGTACGTGACTCCGTCAACGGCCGCATCCGGCAAAGGTCAATGGCATGGACGTGTTTCATCCCGGCACCAAGTACTTAGCAATAGGTACAAGGGCATCGTCTGCTGGTTGATAGACCCCGACTACGACGAAGAGACTTTCTTTGTCCGCCACGCCTACTTCCTCGGCGTCAACGATCCTCGCAAATTGCTCAAGACTACGTGTAGGGCCGAGATCAACGAGGAAGCGCGGGCCATGCTAAACAGCGACAACTCCCGCCCGTTCCGCCCCCCGAGTTCGGTCGCATCGCAGCGAAGGTAATCAATCATCTCGACGACGAGGTGATGCAGGTATTTTGGGTGAACTGATGGCGAGATCGCAAAAGCTAAACCGGAAGAGCGTTACTGTACTCCGGCTCATAGCTGATGGGCACAGCTACGCGCAGATTGTGGACAGTCACGCGGATATCACCTATCTCGACATCTTTGCCGCGGCAGAGGAAGCTCTAGAACTACTAGAATCCTACTCGGTGTATGACGAGCGGATCACGAAGATCAAGCAGAAACATTCTCGGGCTTACGAGCGCTGGATGGACGAGGAAGACAGAGAACTTGCCGGGATGTGCCAAGAGGGCAATACAGTCGCCGAGATGGCGGATCATCTCGGACGACAACCCTCTGCTATCCGATCCCGGCTTATGAGGCTTGGCCTTGAGGCAAGAGCGCGCTGAGGAAACGAAATTCCGCATCGCCGACACCGTTATCGACAACCTTGCCAGACTGATTCCCCACGAGGAGACACTCTAGTAGAACAACACGAGTTAAGTGTACACTCAACTCGTGTGTAACGATGCTGCGGAGGAGTCTGGGCGATGAAGAACATCACGCTGAGCGCTGACGAGAGCTTGATCGAAGCTGCAAGGGAAAGGGCGCGGGCTGAGCACACGACCCTGAACGAGCAGTTTCGGCTATGGTTGGCGAATTATGCGCGGCGTGAGCAGCAAGCTGAGGAGGCGATGGCGGTGGTCCGGGAACTACGCGGCAAGGTTCGTACCGGTGGCCGCACGTTTACTCGGGACGAGATGAATGAGCGATGATTTCATAGACTCCAACGTCTTCGTCTACCTGTTCGACGAGACGAATGAACGTAAGCGTGAAATAGCCAGTGAGATCGTGGAGTCCGCCCTGCAGGCTCACAGCGCAAGCATCAGCTTTCAGGTCGTCCAGGAGACATTGAACGTCGTAATCTACAAGCTACCGACGCCGATGACAGCGCAGGACGCCGGTCGTTTCCTCGGACATGTGCTCGGGCCCTTGTGGACGGTCTCACCTAGCCTGGCGCTCTACCGCCGCACCCTGGATCTCCAGGCGCGCTACCGCTACAGCTTCTACGACTCACTCATAATCGCTGCCGCCCTCGATGCAGGCTGCACCCGGCTCTACAGTGAGGACTTGCAGGACGGGCAGCGGATCGAAGGATTGACTGTCGAGAATCCGTTTCGTGAATCGTGAATTGCGAAGTTGGAAATAGTGCCGTGTCAGCGGACAACTCACCATTTCAAATTTCCATTTCCCATTTCGTTTCCTGGTAGGGTGTACGGATGGTGAGCAGGAGTGTCGGGGACGTGTCTGGTGGAACTCCGTACGTTTTGATCGACGGCACGAAGATGGAGAGAAACTTACTGAAGATGGCCGATATTGCCTGGGAGAATGGGGTTGCGCTGAGGCCTCACGTGAAGACGCACAAGATCCCGGGTATAGCTAGGGAACAGTTGGAGGCCGGGGCTGCGGGGATTACGGTGGCCAAGGTGTCTGAGGCTGAGGTCATGGCGGATGGTGGTATAGAGGACATCTTTATCGCTTACCCGCTGGTGACGGAAGCGAAGATTCGGCAGGTGATCCGGCTTGGCGAGAGGGTGAGGCTCGTCGTCGGGGTAGATAGCCTCGAAGGGGCCAGGAGACTCTCGGCTGTGGCGGAGGGTCGCATGCTTGAGGTCAGGCTCGAGGTTGACACGGGCCTGAGGCGCACTGGGGTTCTGTATGACGAAGCCGTCGGGCTGGCGGGCGAGATCGAGGGCATGGACAACCTGGATCTCACAGGCATCTACACCTACCGCGGCGCCGTTCTGGGCGGCTCACGGACGCTGGAGCTCGAGAAGGCTGGCCTCGAAGAGGGTCAACTCATGGTCTCCCTGGCGGCCCAGATGAGGGAGCAAGGCATAGGGGTGGACGATGTCAGCGTGGGCTCCACGCCGACGGCGGAGTACGTGGCGAAGGTAGACGGGGTGACGGAGATCAGGCCCGGAACCTACGTATTCTACGACAGGATGCAGGCCCGACTCGGCACCTGCTCTCTCGACGAATGCGCAGCCGTCGTGGTGTGCATGGTGGTGAGCAGGCCTGCTCCGGACCTGGCCGTGATCGACGGCGGGAGTAAGACCTTCGCAACCGATGTAGCCCCGGGCGCGGAGCCGCTGAACCTGGAGGGATACGGCCACATCGTCGGATACCCCGACGCTGTGCTGGAGAGGCTCACGGAGGAGCACGGGATGCTCTCTGTGGACGAGGACTGCGACCTCGAGGTGGGCGACACGTTGCAGATAATCCCCAACCACATCTGTAGTACGGTGAATCTGCACGATGAGGTGTACTTTGCTGGGGAGGACGGTGGTGTGGAGGAGATGCGGGTGGCTGCCCGCGGGAAAGTTCGGTAGGGGGCTGGTGTGTTGGACCTCGTGCTCCAGAACGGGCGTGTCGTTGACGGAACAGGCAATCCCTGGTTCTTCGGCGACGTCGGGATCAAAGACGGCATCATAGTGGAACTCGGAAGGGTGAACCGGAGAGGGCTCGAGACGATCGATGCCGGTGGCAGGGTCGTCTCGCCCGGCTTTATAGACGGCCATTGCCACTCTGACCTCATGGTATTGGATGATCCTCGCAGTGAGATCAAACTCCAGCAGGGAGTCACAACGGAGGTCGTCGGGAACTGCGGGATGACGCCGGCCCCCTTCGCGCCGCACAACCTGGATCTGCTCCGTACCTACGTCGAGCCCGTCCTCGGCGACACGGGGAGAGAGTGGCGCTGGGAGACCGTCGAACAATACTTTGACGCCTTGCTGGACGCGAGACCCTCAGAGAACGTAGCGACTTACGTAGGGCACGGGACGCTGAGGATAGCCGTGATGGGCTTCGAGAACAGACCGGCCTCAGGCGAGGAGCTGGACCGTATGAAACGCTTGCTCGAGGAGGCCCTTCAGGCCGGAGCGATAGGCCTGTCCCTTGGTCTGATGTACGCACCGGGCAGCTACACGCCAAGGGAGGAGCTCGCCGAGCTGTGCTCGGTGCTCTCGCGCTACGGCGGGCTGCTCGCGACCCATATCAGGGGCGAGGGAAACAGCCTGGTCCCCTCCATAGAAGAGGTCATCTGGATCGCCGAGAGGTCCGGCGTCCCGCTCCAGGTCAGCCACCTCAAAGCGGCAGGAGGGAGCAACTGGGGCAGCGTAAACAAGGCTATGGAACTTATCGAGAGAGCGCGGTCCAGAGGGCTCGACGTCACCTGTGACGTATACCCTTACACCGCAGGGTCCACCTCTCTGACTACGATGCTTCCGCCCTGGGCTCTCGAAGGCGGCGTCTCTAAGACCCTGGAGAGGCTCGGAGATCCAGCGTCCAGGGAGAGGATCAAAGCCGAGTTGGGACAGGAGCAAGATGACTGGGACAACCTCGTAGCCTCCACGGGGTGGGACAGTGTGTACATCTCCTCGCTGAGCAGAGACCATGACGCGAATTTGGCAGGCAAGAACGTCGTAGAGGTAAGTGAGTCGAGGGGGATAGAACCCGAGGATTGCATGATGGACCTGCTCCTCGAGCAGGACGGGAAAGTCTCCATCGTATTCTTCCACATGGCAGGCTCCGACGTTGAGCAGGTGATCCGGTGGGAAAGATCTCTCATCGCCTCGGACAGCCTTCACGACCAGGCCGAAAAACCCCACCCTCGCCTCTACGGCACTTTCCCGCACGTCCTCGCCAGGTACGTTAGGGAGAAGAAGCTGCTCTCCCTCGAGGAGGCTGTCAGGAAGATGACCTCTTTTCCTGCCAGGAGGTTCAAGCTGGGCAAGCGGGGGCTCATCGCGCCTGGATACGCCGCAGATCTGGTCGTGTTCGACTCGGAGAAGATCGTGGACACGGCCACCTACGAAGACCCCAAACACTTCCCCGAGGGGATCTCGCACGTCCTGGTCAACGGAGCGAAAGCCGTAGAGGCCGGCGCTCTCCTGAGGACTGGAGAAGGTACAGTGATACGAAGGAGCACCGATACAGGAAGGTAGCAGACAATCCAGCAAGAAGGGAGAATCGATGAGAAAGACCGTTATGGCGGAGAAGGGTCCGGTTCCCGCCGGGCCGTACTCCCACGCTGTTGTCGCTGGCGACTTCGTGTTCATCTCGGGGCAGGGTCCTGTGAATCCGGAGACGGGCACCATGCCGGACGGCTTCACGGATCAGGTACGCCAGACTTTCGAGA
>JACCSM010000016.1 GCA_013698525.1 Rubrobacteraceae bacterium | reverse complement strand
CGGCGGCCCGGATCGCCAGATCCCAGTGCAAGGCCGTTGGCACGCAAGCGTCTATAACGTCCACGTTCTCGGAGGAGACCAGCGCCTCGTAAGACGGATAGGGTTTTGCGCCCACCGTGGCCGCGGCTGCGGCAGCGACCTTCTCGCTCGCCCTGCCGGATAAACGCTTCCAGGCTGTTCTGAAGAGCGCGCCCGGTCTCGTCGGGCGATTGGTTCCCATTCAGGCAGGCGTTGAACTGGTCGGCCATCTCGAGCGACATGTCCGAGTAGCATGGGGACACGGGACGGGGCTTCGTGTTTCGGAGCGCCGACTTCGCCAGCGCGATCAGGGGCACCCGCTCCCGCAGATCCTGGTCGTCGTAGAGCGCCTTCAACGTCGGCAGGTACGATCCTTCGGTCGCCCGGAACACCTGCTGCTCGGGCGCCGTCATGAACCGGATGAACTCCCAGGCCGCGTCCGCGTTCGCGGAGGTCGCGCTGATGTAGTACGGCTGGTCCCCGACAGTGCCGTTGCCCGGCTCGCCATCCGACGAGGGGCGCTCGGCGACACCGACCTGCTCGGGCCTGACCTTCGACTGGGCGGGGTCGCTGATGAGATCGTACACGTAAGGCCAGTTGCGCATAAAGACGGCGTCTCCCCTCAAGAACGCTCCGGCCGACTCGTCCTCCTTGTAGACGCTCATCGTCTCCGGCGCCACGCCGTCGGAGATCATGGACCGGTACTCGGCGAGCCCGGCGACCGCCTCGGGGCCGCCGATGAGCACCCTGGTGGGATCTTCGGGGTCCAACGCCTCGCCACCGTGCGTCCAGATGAACTCCAAGCCGTTGCACACGCCGCCCTCGTAGTTCGCCCCCTGGAAGGCGTAGCCGAACCTAGTTCCCGAGCCCTGACGGACTTCTTCCGTCATCTGTTTCAGGTCGTCCCAGGTCTTTGGAGGGCCGGAGAAGCCGTTATCTTCCAGCAGATCCTTGCGGTAGTAGAGAAGGCCGGTGTCGGTGAACCACGGCACACCGTAGATCTTGCCTTCGTAGGTCACGGCCTCGACGGAGCCGGGAAGATAGTCCGCGCGCATGTCTTCGGTGAAGCGGTCGGAGAGGTCGGAGATCCAGCCCTGCGCCGCCAACTGCGCCGTCCAAATGACGTCCCCGAGTATGACGTCGAGATCCTCCCCACCGGCCTGGAACTGCGTCCTGAGCTGGTCGAAGCGCTGCCCAGTATCGGCGTTGCCGGGACGGAACTCGACCTGGATCCTGCTCTTGTTCTGCTCGTTGAACTTATCCACGAGCTTCTTCGCGGTCCCCGTGTCGTCCGTCGAAGAGCTGAAGATCAACTCCCTCGAGCCCCCAGACTGCCCGCCTCCGCCACACCCGGCAACCCCAGTGAGGGTCACACCCGCGATCCCGGCGCCCCCGATCTTCAGGAACTCGCGGCGCGAGATGGCCCTTTTCGTCGCAGTCTTTCCGCCTTCGCCGTCCATGCCCTGCTCCTCTCCGCCGCTACCCCAGCAGCCACTCGTGATCCGGGTCGTTCTTGAACTTCCACTCGCGCACGGGGCCGGCCATGACGTTGAGGTAGTAGAGGTCGTAGCCTGGGGGCGCCGAGACAGCGTGGTAGCCGCGGGGCACGAGGACGGTGTCGTCGTCGTGTACGGTCATCGTCTCGTCGAGCGAGCGGTCCTCCGTGTAGACCCGCTGGACGGCGAAGCCCTGGACGGGTTGTATCTTGTGGTAGTAGGTCTCCTCCAAATAACTCTCGTTCGGCAGGTCGTCCTGATCGTGCTTGTGCGGCGGGTAGCTCGACCAGTGCCCGTTCGGCGTGAGGACCTCGACGACGAGCAACCGCTCGGCAGGCCGATCATCCATCAGGATAGGGTGTATGCGCCGCTCCGCGCTCCCGGAGCCACGCACCTCGACCTCGATGTCCTCTGGCCTGATGAGTAGGGGATCGAAGGGTTCCATCCCAGGGACGCTGGGCGCCGAGCAGACCGCCAGTTCCAGGTAGCTCACGGCCTCGATGCTGTAGTCTGTCCCCGGCGATAGGTAGAGTGCGTACGGCGGCCCCTCGAAGACGGTTTCACGCTCCCCTATACCCCTCCACTCGTCGTCGGACGTGGAGATGTTGCAGTAGCCGGAGAGGACCACCAGGCAGATCTCCTCGGCGTCCGTGTGGCGCTCGACGGTCCTTCCATCCGCGAGCCGCAGTACCTCGAAGCCGACGTACTCCCAGCCTGCGGACTCAGGCGTGACCTTCACGACGCTCCCGTCCTCGTCCGGCCTCTCGTTGATGCTCACTATAAGATCCGACACAATCTCAATCTCCTCCCCGAAGGTAACGGCGCTCCGATTGCCTGTTCTTCGCGTACTCATCGTAGGCCGCGCCAACGGACTCCATCCCCGAGACCTCAGCAACCGGCACGTCCCAGAATGACTCGTAGTCCGGCACGCCCTCGTAGCGGTCCACGGCAATATGTATGACGACCGTCCGGTTCAATCCCTTCGCCTCCGCTAAAGCGCCTTTCAACTCGCCGACGCTCTTCGCCCGGATGACGTGCGCCCCCAGGCTCTCGGCGTTCTGTGCCAGGTCCACCGGCAACACGTCGCCGGGCGCATCCTCGGTGTCCAGGCCGATGGAGCCATTTTCCCTGTAACGGTACTGGGTACCGAAGCCCTGGGCTCCGACGGAGCGGGAGAGCGAACCTATGGAAGAGAACCCGGAGTTGTCCACGAGGACTATGGTGAGCTTTTTGTCTTCCTGGATGGAGGTGACGATCTCGGCGTTCATCATCAAATACGAGCCGTCGCCGACCATGACGTAGACCCCGCGTTCGGGGGCCGCCATCTTGACGCCGAGGCCGCCCGCTATCTCGTAGCCCATGCAAGAGTAGCCGTACTCGACGTGATAGCCTTTCGGGTCGCGCGTCCGCCATAGCTTGTGCAGGTCCCCCGGCATAGACCCCGCCGCGCAAACCACCACGTCCTCGGGCTCCGAGAATGAGTTGACCGCCCCTATGACCTCGCTCTGCGCCGGCAACGGCCCGTAGCCTAGCGTATACAACCGCTCCACTTCGGCGTCCCATTCGGCGTTGGCCTTCCCACTCTCCTCCCGGCACGCGGCGTCCACCTCGTAGCTGGCGAGGGCTACGTCGAGGGCGTCCAGGGTTGCGCGGGCGTCCCCGACGAGCCCGATGCCAGCGTGCTTGGCGGCGTCGAGGTCGGCGACGTTCACGTTCACGAACCGCACGTGGGGGTTCTGGAAGGCGGTCTTGGAGGCTGTTGTGAAGTCGCTCCAGCGAGTGCCGACACCGATCACCACGTCGGCCTCTCGCGCGGCGCGATTCGCGGCGAAAGTGCCGGTCGCTCCGACGGCCCCGAGGGCGAGTGGGTGGTCGTAGGGCATCGAGCCCTTGCCAGCCTGCGTCTCGGCTACCGGGATGCCGGTACGTTCCGTGAAGGCTCGGAGGGCTTCCGTGGCTTCGGAGTAGATCGTGCCTCCTCCGGCCACGATCATGGGCCGCCGGGCGTCCCGGATGAGCTCTGCGGCACGCTCGAGCTCCGCCGCGTCGGGTACGGGGCGCGTGATGCGCCAGACGCGCTTCTCGAAGAACTCTTCAGGGTAGTCGTAGGCTTCGGCCTGGACGTCCTGGGGCAGGGCGAGGGTTACGGCGCCCGTCTCGGCGGGGTTTGTCAGGACGCGCATGGCGGCGAGGGCGGCGGGGATGATCTGCTCCGGACGGTTGATCCTGTCCCAGTACCTGGAGACTGGCCTGAAGGCATCGTTGACCGAAAGATCCCCGTCATGCGGTGCTTCGAGTTGCTGCAGTACGGGGTCAGGCCCGCGCGAGGCGAAGACGTCGCCGGGCAGCAACAGGACGGGCAGGCGGTTGATGGTGGCGAGCGCGGCTCCCGTGACCATGTTGGTCGCGCCGGGGCCGATGGATGATGTGCAGGCGAAGGTCTGCAGACGATTCTTCTGCCTGGCGTAGGCGGTCGCCGTGTGGACCATCGCCTGCTCGTTGCGCGATTGGTAGTAGGTCAGGTCGTCTTCGTACTCAAGCAGCGCCTGGCCTACGCCTGCGACGTTGCCGTGCCCAAAGATGCCGAAGCAGCCAGCGAAGAAGCGTTGCTCCTCGCCGTCGCGCTCGACGTACTGGTTCGCCAGGAAGCGGACCAGCGCCTGGGCCATCGTTAACCGAACCGTCATCGGGCCTCCTCCTCTTGGTCTCCGGCTACAACTTCTCTCTCAGGTAATCGAGGCTCTTGCGCACCTCGACAACAGGACCCTCGCCCTCGTCCGGCTTGGTCTCGACCACGGAGTCCTGCTCCAGCACGTACCAGCCGGTATAGTCCGAGCTCTCGAGCCGGTCCACTACCCCGCCGACGTCCACGTCGCCGTCACCGAGAGGTCGGAACGCATTCTTCTGCGCGGCCTCCTTGAAGCTGAATTCTCTGGCGGCGAGCCTTCCGGCCACCTCGAGATCTACGTCCTTGAGGTGGACGTGATTGACCCTGGATCCCGCGAGATCGGCGATCTCGACGGGGTCGCTGCCCCCTATGACAAGATGCCCGGTGTCCAGGCAGAGCCCCATCTCCGAGCCTTCCAGGAAGCGTTTGAGTTGGTCGTCGCGCTCGATCACGGTTCCGTAATGGTGGTGCAGCGAGACCGCGATGCCGCGCCGGTCGCAGATCTCCTCCACCGATTTCAAAGATTCGAAGAGCGTCCTCCACGAGCCCTCGTCGATTTCGACGACCTCCTCGTAGCTCTCAGATCCCGCCATAGCGGCCAGGACCACCACGTCGGCACCGGCCGCAGCGAAGAACTCTGCCCGCTCCTCGACGTGGGCCAACTCCTCCTCGCGCTGGTCCGGATCGTACAGCACGGCTGGCACGAACCCTCCGACGAGTTTCAGGCCATACCGGGCCAGGATGTCTGAGACCTTGGAAGGTTCAGACGGTAGAAAGTCCTCGGGGCCGGCCTCTACGGCCCCGAGGCCGAGCGACGCCGCCTCCTTTAGTACCCGTTCGGCAGGCATCTGGTAGCCCCAGTCCGGGATTTCGATGATCCCCCACGAGACCGGGGCCCCCGCGATGCGCCGGCTCACCGGACCACCGATCCTTCCTTCTCGTAGAGTACCGGCTTCTCCGGCACCGGCACACTCTCCGGCTTTCCGGACTTAATGGAAGCGATGCACGCCTCGGCAGCCACGAGCGACGCATATCCGTCCCAGGCGTCCGGTCCAGTCGGATAGCCGTTGTTTATAGACTCCACCCACTGCTGAAGCTCGATATTGTAAGCTGCCTCGAACCTCTCCAGCCAGTCGGCCTCGACGTTCTGGGAAGACACCCGGTCCAGGCGCACGACCGCGCCGGATGGAGGCGCGGTGTAGGCCGTGCCGCTCACGCCAACGACCTCGACGCCTACCTCGTAGCCGTAGCCTGCATCCACGTTGACCTCTATCGTCGCCAGGCGTCCGCCGGTCAGGGAGAGCTGTATGAGCTGCAGGTCGAACTCGCCCTCCCGCGATCCGGTCGTGTTCAGGCCGCAGACGTAGACTTCTTTGATCTCCGCGTCTAACATCCACCGGGCCGAGTCGAGGTCGTGGATCGCGGAGTTGATGACGACCCACCCGGAGTCCGCACCGGTGGGAATCTCCGCGTTCCTGTGCCATCCCTTGAACAGAACCGGCCGTCCGATAGCTCCTGAAGCGGCCACGTCCTTGACGTCCACGTGCTGCGGGTCGTAGCGACGCATGAAGCCGACCTGCACAAGCTTCCGGCCGAGCTCCACCTCCGCCTCTACAACGCCCATCGCCTCCTCCGGGCTCGTCGCGAGCGGTTTCTCGCACAGGTTGGGCTTTCCGAGCCGGAGGCATTCGAGCACCAATTCGGCGTGCGTGGGGTCTGGGGAGGCGATCACGACGGCCTCGACTCCATCGTCCCGAATCATCTCCACCGCGTCCCCGAAGACGGCGGCGCCCCCGCACTCCTCCGCAACCTTCCCAGCCTGCTCGGCGTCTACGTCAGAGACGGCCGCCACCCGCGCCCCCGCTACCTTCCGGTGCAGGCAATGCGCGTGCATCCCGCCCATGCCACCGGTCCCGACAACGCCGACCAGTATTCTCCCGTCGCCCCCGCGCTTCTCAGCGTTCTCCACTTAGTCCCCCTTCTGTTCAGTGTGCTTGCCTGACGGGACGGTCATCCCGCCTCACCCTGCCGTGCGTGCTGCTCGCTCCTGTTTTGCCAGAGCGCGTTCATGCGCCCGTACCTCTCAGCGACCGAGGAGACCAGTTCCTCGTCGTCTATCTCGCCGGCCAGCCAGCGGCGGCCCGGCTCGCCATAGATGGACCGGCCGATGGCAAACCCTCGACACAACGGCTCGGAGGCAGCGGCGGCGAAGCTCTCGGCGAGCTTCTCCTCTTCCATCGCCTGCCCGAGTACGAGCAGCCCCGCGCAGTACGGGTCGTGCTTCCTGACAACGTCCCCGATCCTGGCCCAGACCGCAGGGGCCGGATTCGGCGGTATCTTCCACCACTCCGGACGCACCCCGATCTCGTAGAACTGCTCCAGCAACTCCGCCACGCTGTCACCGTCGTAACTGGTCCCCGGCGTCGCCTGGACCTCCAGCAGCAGTTGCCGGTCGTTCGCAAGGCAGGCGTCGTAGAGTTGGATGACCCTCTGCTCCTGGATCTTCCTCGTCTCCGCGTCGTCTTCCGGGTGCATGTACAGGTTGCACTTGACGACGTGCTCCTCGGGCCAGGCGCGCAGGGTGGCGGCGATGTTCGGCCCGCCGACGAACTCGACTGGTCGGCTCTTCGCCACCTCGACGGCCCGGGAGATCCAAGCCCCACTCCCCGTCAATTCTTCCAACGCCTTGTCCCCGTAGACGTCGTCGAGCAACACGCCGGCCGCCTCGTCTTTTTCGACCACGCGCCGGAACGCACGCCCCAGAAGCACCTTGAGCTCCCGCAGGCACCCGCGATCAACCCCGAGCTCGTCGGCCGCTTCTTCGAGCTGCCAGCGGTGGTCCACGGCCAGCACCCGCAACTCCTCCGGGTCGTTGCGGGTCGTCGCCCGGTGGAGGTGATCCAGCCATCCGTCTTCGCGCAGACGCCGCGGCTTCTCCTCAAGCTCCAGGAAATACTCCAGCTCCTCGCTTGTCGGCATGGCCGGGGAGCATCCGTGCCGGGAGACGACGATGGCACCGCAGGCGTTGCCGAGGCGCAGGCACTCCTCCAGCGGCTCCTCGCGCAGCCAGCCGCTCAGGAAACCGCTCATGAAGGCATCTCCCGCGCCCACGGAGTTGAACACCTCCACTGGGAAGCCCGGAACCTTGACACCGTCTTCGAGGTCTTCCGGTATGTCTCCGGGGAAGACTATCGCCCCCATCGCGCCAACCTTGAGCACGATGGTCGCTTCGGAGAGGCCACGGATGCTCAGGAGCGCCTCGTGGGTGTCCGTCGAGCCGCCGGCGATCCTGATTTCTTCTTCGGTGCCGACGACGAGATCGCAGTCCGGCAGCACGGAGCGGTAGACCTCAGTAACCTCCTCGCTGGCGACGAACATCTCCCCGCCCTGCTCGTGGGAGGCCACGCCCCAGAAGACGGGGCGGTAGTCCAGGTCGAAAACTACCTTCGTTTCGCTCTGCCGCGCCGCGTCTATCGCCTTTGCGGAAGCGGCCCTGGCCCCTGGCCGCGAGAAGGGCGTACCCGTTACGAGCAGCGCTTTGGAGGAGGCTATGAACTCGGGGGCCACGTCTTCTTCCTCAATGGCGAGGTCGGCGGCGTCACCGTAGGCGAAGATCCTGGGGAAATCCTCTATCGCCCGAACGGCGAGCAGGACGTAGGGCGTGAGCTTCTCCGGGTCCGACCGGGCCTGGCTAACGTCAACCCCGTTCGCGGCCAGGGTCTTCCGCACGAAGCGTCCCATGTGCTCGTCTCCGATGCGAGTGAGCATGGCGCTCTTTACCCCGAGCCGGGCCGTGCCGACCGCGATGTTCGTCGCGCTCCCGCCCACGTACTTGCGGAAGGATTGGACATCTTCCAATTTTGACCCGTCTTGCTCGGCGTAGAGGTCCACGCTGGTGCGTCCGATGCAGACGAGGTCTGGCCCGTTCACGCTTCGCCCTTGATCCGGCGCGCCCGTCGTCGCCTGCAGGTCAGACGCTTCAGCGAACTCCCCGACGTCCTCCCAGCGGCCCGTGTCGCACGAACGGTCTATCGCGTTCACGACCCGCATAGTCGAGACGATGTCGTGGATGCTCGCCGCTCGCTGGCGGCCGTCTGCTATGGAGGAGAGGAACCGCTCGGCCTCGACGACCTTCAAGTCGTCGTAGCCCATCGAGATGCCCGCGCCGGGTTGGAAGTTGGCGAAGTCCCCCATGCCGGGCGCGGCGTGGACCGTCCTGTAGCCTCGGTCGCTCGTCCCGTCCGGCCTGTACAGTTCCAGCTCGTTGAGGCGCTGGAAGTCCCAGGATAGGGTGCCGCGCGTGCCGTTGACCTCGAAGCTCATCCTGACGTGCGGCCCGATGCAGGTCCGGCTGTTCTCTATCGTCCCGCGGGCGCCGTTCTCGAACCGAACGAGGCCGCCCACGTAGTCCTCGTTCTCCACCGTCCCCATCTCTCCGTCTTGGACCACGAAGTGGCCCGTTCCCATTCCCTCCGGCGCCTCCGGCCTCTCCCGGATAAAGGTCTCCATCTGGGCCGAGACACTCTCGATGGGACCGAGGAGGTTCTGGGCCATGTCCACCGTGTGGGGCATGATGTCCCCGAGCACCCCGAGGCCCGCGCCCTCTTGCTTATATCGCCAGGTCAGGGCACCGTTCGGGTCGCTGGCATAGTCGGCGAGGAAGTAGCCCCTGTAGTGCGTGATCTCCCCTAGCTCCCCAGCCGCGATGAGCTCCTTCGCGTACTCCACCGCCGGGGCGTGGCGGTACATCAAGCCGATCATACTCCTGACCCCGGCCTCTTCGACCGCGCGTCCGATCTCGAACGTCTCGGACGGATACCTTCCGCACGGCTTTTCCAGCCAGATGTGCTTGCCAGCCCGTGCCGCCGCGACGGCGACTTCCTTATGCAAGTAGTTCGGCGCGGCGATGCTTACCGCCTCGACCTCTGGGTGTTCGATGACCTCCCGCCAGTCGGTGGTCCAACTCTCGTACCCGAGGCGTTCGACGCTGTCCCGCGCCCGGTCTTCGACCACATCGGCCGCTATGACGAGCCTCGGTTCGAGCTCGCATTCGGGGTAATGGTCGAACAGACGACGATAAGCCCGCGTGTGCAGTTGGCCCATCCACCCCAAGCTGACCGTTCCTATGCCGATCTCTCTCGCCACGCTTCCCCTTTCCCCAGCCGTCCTGTCTTTGCCAGACGGTCATTTGCACTTGGTCTTGCTGCGCCGGGTCCCCACCCGACGTGGAACTCTTGCTTACAGATCCACCCGCATCATCTCGAACCAGTGGGACTCGGCCGGGTAGCTGTGCGAGCCGTACTCTATGGGCCGCCCGTCGGTGTCGTACGCTATGCGGGTCATGGTCAACACCGGGTCGCCCGGCTCCACCTCCAGGAGCTCGGCCTCCTCGGCACCAGCCTTGCGAGCCCCCACCCGTTGCGTCGCGATGTTGGGCGCGATCCCGGCTCCCCGGAAGATCTCGTACAGCCCGATCCGCTCCAGGTCCTTCTCCTCGATCTCCAACAACCCATCCGGCACGACGTTGTGCATGAGCGCGATGGGGTCCGACCCCGCCACCCGCAGCCTGTCGAACCGCAGCACGGTGGCGTTGGGTTCGAGCCCCAGGTGCTCGGCCACGTCCGGCGGACACGGGACCCTCTCCAGCGAGAGAAGCCGGGTCCGCGGCTCCCTCCCCGCCTCCTTGAGGTCGTCATACAGGCTGGTCAAGGCAACCGACCGCCTCACCGGCATGGGCGCGACCATGGTCCCGATGCCCCGCCTCCGGACGAGCAAACCCTTGTCCACGAGTTGTTTCATCGCCGCCCGCATCGTAGGGCGGCTGATCCCCAACCGCGTCGCCAACTCCACCTCGCCCCCGAGCTTGCTCCCCCTCGGCAACCGGCCATCCTCGATGGCAGCCTCCAGAGCCTGCGCCGCCTGATGGTACAGTGGCACCGGGCTGCCGTGGACCAGCCTTACCCCCGCAAGTGCATCAATCATCTGATCCCTTCCCCGCCTTTACATCCTCAATGTAAAGACATTATTACCTTAATCTATTCCTACTTTATTCTTGTGTCAAGAGAGCCGCGAGGTTGCCGATATCCGGGAGGGAGACCGGTTTCTTTTGGGCCGGGAGTCGGGACGCAAACGTGGGACGACGCCTTTTTGAACCGCTCCAGAGCGGAGTGAGTCAAGAACACTTTCAGATAGTCAGTGTAGCCGAGCGTAGCATCTTCACTGTAGCCGTCGAGTGTCATGGCCTGAAAGCTTGTGCAAGACGCACTCTTGCGTTGAGACGATTGATGTCATCGCCCACCACCTTGTCGCCGGACTCTCCCCTACTTCTTCCTCGATTTCCAAACGAGCTTCCAGTCGGTGCGGAGTCGGCCTTTGTTGTGCTCGGCTTTCAGGGCCTGGTTGAGGGCTCGGCGAACCTTTTTTGTCAGGCTGGGGTGGCCAAGCTCGCGGGCAGCGTTAGCGAGCAGAGCCTCGCACTCGATTTTCTGGCCGTCGGGGACGCAGGCGTTGAGGGCGAGAGCGGCTTCGTAGAGGTTTGGGATCTCGGGCGCGTTGGGTTGAGCAATAGCATCCTGGGGCTCGTCTGGGGTCTGGTGCTGCGGTGCGCCGGTTGTGGAGCGAAGCTTGTCTGCCGGAGCGGTTTCGGGAGCGGCGTCAGGCTGTTCTTCGGGCTCAGGGGCATGGTGGTCTGGGAGTTTGGGCTCGTAGCTGGATCTTTCTTCGGCGGCGTGGTCGTAAGATGGAAGCTCTTCTCGGGCGGGGCGCTCGTCCCGGCGTTCGGGGCGATGGCTTGGCCGGGGGCGCAGGGGCGTGACGGTGGCCGGGCCGGGTTCGCTCGCGCCGGGGGCTTGCTGCGCTGGCGGCGGGTCGAGGAGGGTCTGGTAGGGCTGGCCGGTTTGGGCGGCGCGGGACATTTGGTCGTAGATCTCCAGGATGACGCGCTTTGTGCGGTACTCGTCGTGGGCGGCCTCGTCCTTGCGCTTGACGATGGGGAAGGTCCCCATGATGTAGTCCGCGTCGTCGCGCCCGATGCCGTAGAGGTGGAAGAAGGCGGCGTCCAGCTCGCAGCGGAGCAGAAAGCGGCGCTCGGGGTCCCAGCGGAACGGCGGGCCGTCGTAGCCGAGGTCGCTGGCGAAGGGCTCCAGGTCCCATGCTGTGTAGGAGAGTTCGAGGACGCGCGAGGCGAGCCAATCGCGCAACGGTGCATCTCTGCCCCACGGGGCTAAGTTGTTGTATGCGCTGGGTGGCAACATCGCAACTTGATGCGTTATGTAATCCGACAAGTTAGCTCCACCCAGTTTCTGCCTTACAACATAGTCGCAGATGAAGGAATTGAAGTTAGATAGTAAATATGAGACTTCTGCACTGCTGCTATCTCTAAACAATACCCGGATTGAGTAAACTGGAGCAACTCTTGGAACAATTGCTGAAATCATAGTTCGTTCATCTGTTGCTCTAGCGATGTTTCTGAATACGAGGAACCATTCTGCTTGCCATCTCTGGCCGCTGATTCGCCGTTGCAGATCATTGTTGTCTACAACGTACTCGGTCACTGTTTCGGTAGAGAATCTTATTTTGGGTTCTGGCTTGACGTAACCATCCCGCCTTTCATCCCATATGGCAAGATGGTGATCGTACTGTCCAAACATCTTGCCTTCCATCAGAGCGATCGGTTCATTAAACTGATGGTCATTAAGCGGTTCAATAAATCCGGCGCTGCTGTCATTTGTCATGTGATACAGACCCTGCCGAATCCAAATGCCCCACGTGTCATCACTGGACGAGTTCTCTACATAGAGTACCGGCACTCGACCATAGATGGACCTGGTGATTTCCGCGTCGCGGCGGGTGCGGAAGATCGGGCAGGTGCGGGTGTTGGGGTTGAGGAGCTTTATGTCCTCCGCCGAGAGCGGAAAGCGGCGCTCTGGATCTTTGAGGTCGGCAACGTCGAGGGCGAAGAAGGAGAAGTCTGCCGCCTCCGCCGGTCGGTCTCTGCCCGTCACGGTGAGTAGGCAGAACTTGTAGCTGCGGTGGACGCCGGGGAAGATGCCGTTGCGGTTCTCGAAGTCGTAGAGGCTGGCGAGGGTCTTCGTATCCACGAGGTCGCCGAAGAACTCCTTGGTAGTATTGTCGGTGGCGATGCCGGAGGGGACGATGCAGCCGACGCGCCCGGTCTTGGAGATGATCTGGCGGTTCGTCTCGGCGAAGACGCTGTAGGTATTTACGTCGCCCCTGCCGCAGAGGGGGAAACGGCCGCTGTCCCGGATCAGGTGGCTCTCACCATCAGCCTTGCGGAGGTCTTCGAGGAAGGCGGCGTGGAGGTCGGGGTCGTCTTCGACGAGGGCCTTTATCATGCGTTTGCGGGCGGCGGCGTTGGGGGCGGTAGCAATCTCGGGACGGCGGGCAGCGAACCACTCCTGCTCCTGGAGCTTGATCCGCTCCCACGGCGGGTTACCGAGCACCACGTCAAAGCCGCCCCCGGCTCCGCCATCGAAGACGCCGGGGAACTCCAGGTGCCAGTGGAAGAGGCCGTACCTCTCACCTATGCGCTCGGCCTCCTCCCAGCTCTCCCTTGGTAGGGCACCGGGACGGTGCGTCAGGTCGGCGAAGACCTCCTGCGTGATGGGCTCCGGCGCTCCCTTCGCCTTCGGCCACACGAACGCCGCGCACCAGGCGTCGTGGATGAGGCGGAGGTGGTCGAGGTCGGGGGAGGATTCGAGCGCCGTGTAGCGCGCAGCCTTCTCCCGGACCTCGGAGACGGACCCGTCCCCAGCGCTCTCGACCCCGGCGTAGGCGTGCTCGATGGCCTCCCGCTCGTTATCGAGGGTCCGCATGGAGAGGGTTAGCTGCCCGGCCTCCCACTGCTTGCGCTCCTCGCGGTTGCGCTTCTTGTAGGCGTTGGCAAGCTGTTTGTCGTCGCCCTCGATGGGCTTGAAGGCGTCGTTCGGGATGCCGGAGGGGACGATGCAGCCGACGCGCCCGGTCTTGGAGATGATCTGGCGGTTCGTCTCGGCGAAGACGCTGTAGGTATTTACGTCGCCCCTGCCGCAGAGG
>JACCSM010000006.1 GCA_013698525.1 Rubrobacteraceae bacterium | reverse complement strand
TCCGGGTCCCCGACGAAGAGACGCAACTCGCACTGCGTGAGGCGGTCGCCGCGCTCGGTTACAACGTGACGCCCGTGCTTGACAGGAACTACTTCCGTTCGATCTACTTCCGAGAGCCTGGCGGGGTCCTGTTCGAGATCGCCACAGACCCTCCTGGCTTCGCGGTGGATGAGGACTCAGAACACCTCGGCGAAGACCTCAAGCTACCGCCCTGGCTCGAGACCCGCCGCGACCGGCTCGAAGAGGTCCTCCCACCGCTACGCGTTCCAGATGGAGAGGGCTTATGAGATCCGACCTCGGTTTCGTCCACCGCTATCTGCCCGGCGAAGATAAGTCAGGCCCGACAATCCTTTTGCTGCACGGCACGGGTGGGAACGAGGAAGACCTTATCCCACTCGGAGCGACGCTCGCCCCGGGCGCGGCCGTACTCTCCCCTCGGGGCAAGGTCTCAGAGCACGGTGCCCCGCGCTTCTTCCGACGCCTCGCAGAAGGAGTCTTCGACCACGAGGACCTCCTTTTTCGCACGCACGAGCTGGCCGAGTTCGCGGAGGCCGCCTCGGAAGAGTACGGCTTCGACCTATCGAAGCTCGTCGCTGTAGGCTACTCCAACGGGGCCAATGTGGCCGCGAGCACGATCCTGTTGCACCCAGGGCTGCTACGGGCCGCGGTCCTATTCAGGGCGATGGTTCCGTTTGAGCCCGATGTGACGCCGGACCTCTCCGGGATGCCGGTCTTCATTGCAGCAGGGCGGTATGACCGCATGATCCCACCAGATAACACGCAGCGCCTGGCAGACATCCTGGGCGAAGCAGGAGCAGATGTGGACCTCCGCTGGAGCGACACAGGACACCCATTGACCTACGAGGATGTCAGCGAGGCAAAGAAGTGGCTTGCAAGCATACTGCCGAAGCTCTCCGAGGCCCAGGACGACAGGCAGTAATCACCTACCCAAACGGCCAGGTTGCCGGGGGTGCTAGAATTTTCCCGGAGCGTCTGGAGGAAGCACGGGCGCGATTTGAGGAATGAAACAACCATTTAACAATCGTATTTGAAGGGCGGGCAGATGGCGAAGCCGGTGATACTGGCGGTTGACGACGACCCGCAGGTGCTGCGGGCCGTGGAGCGGGACCTCAGGCGCAGGTATGCTCGCGAGTACAGAATACTGCGGGCGGACTCGGGCGAATCGGCGCTCGACACTCTGGGCAAGCTAAAGCTGCGGGGCGACCCCGTGGCGCTCTTTCTGGTCGACCAGCGGATGCCGAAGATGACGGGCGTCGAGTTCCTCGAGGAGGCCATCGAGCGCTATCCCGAGGCCAAGCGTGCCCTGCTCACGGCCTACTCGGACACCGAGGCCGCTATTCGTGCTATCAACGAGGTGGGCCTGGACTACTACCTGCAGAAGCCTTGGGACCCGCCGGATGAGAACCTCTACCCCAACCTCGACGACATGCTTGGCGACTGGCGGGCCGATTACAGGCCGCCTTTCACGGGTTTACGGGTCGTCGGGGACCGCTGGTCGCCTGAGTCGCACCGCACGCGGGAGTTCCTGGCCCGCAACCGTGTACCTTACAGGTGGCTCGACGTAGAGGGTTCCGAGGAGGCGCGTGAGATCCTCACGAACGTCGACGCAGGAGGGCCGAAGCTGCCGCTCGTTGTCTACGAGGACGGCTCCTACGCGGAGGCGCCCGTGAACCTGGAGATAGCCGAGAAGATCGGGTTGAAGACCCGCGCCGGTCAGCGGTTCTACGACCTGGTGATCGTCGGCGGGGGACCATCTGGGCTCGCGGCTGCGGTCTACGGGGCGTCAGAGGGCCTGAAGACCGTCATTATAGAGCGTGAAGCCCCCGGCGGGCAGGCAGGAACGAGCAGCCGTATCGAGAACTACCTGGGCTTCCCCGCCGGGCTCTCGGGCGGCGACCTCGCGCGGAGGGCGGTGGACCAGGCGAGGCGGTTCGAGGTCGAGATCCTGACGCCCCAGGAGGTTAGTGCGGTGCGCGTTGAGGACCCTTACCGCATCGTGACGCTCGCCGACGGGACGGAGATCTCGTGCTACGCCCTGATCATCACGACCGGCGTTTCCTACCGGAAGCTGGACGCTCCGGGCGTAGAACGTCTCACGGGGCGCGGCATCTACTACGGGGCGTCCCAGACGGAGGCGCTCTCGTGCAAGGGCGAGGACGTGTACATAGTCGGGGGGGCAAACTCGGCGGGCCAGGCCGCGATGTTCTTTTCCGGCCAGGCGCGCAAAGTCTTTATCCTCTACAGGGGCGACGACCTTAGGAAGAGCATGTCCGATTATCTGGTGCGCCAGATCGAAGACAGAGACGAAATCGAGGTGCTCCTAGACACCAACGTGGTCGCTGTAGAGGGTGAGGATCACCTGGAGCGGGTAACCACGAAGAACACCAAAACGGGCGAGACCGAGACCGCGCCGGCCCACTCGCTCTTCATCTTTATCGGGGCCGTGCCGACGACGGACTGGCTCGATGGCGTCGTAGAGCGCGACGAACGCGGCTTTCTGCTCTCGGGGCCGGATCTGATGCAGGAAGGGAAGCGCCCTGATGGCTGGCGGCCCGATAGGGACCCGTTCCTGCTGGAGACGAGCGTGCCCGGCATCTTCGTCGCTGGGGACGTGCGCCACGGTTCGGTCAAGCGCTGCGCCTCCGCCGTCGGCGAGGGGTCCATCGCCGTCCAGTTCGTCCACCAGTACATGAGGGAGGTCTGAGGTGAGAGAGGCCCAGGATGCGCGGGTCCTCGATTGCCTGCGCTCGGTGCCGCTCTTCCGGCAGCTGCCCGACGAGAAGCTGGCCTGGATCCACGACCACGCAGAGGAGGTCGGGTTGGATGC
>JACCSM010000628.1 GCA_013698525.1 Rubrobacteraceae bacterium | reverse complement strand
GAGGCTTCGGAGCTTGAACAAAGACGACACACAGGGTCCTACAAGCAGAAGATGGACCCGTCCACCAGGCGACGGCTGGAGGCCTACTTCGAGCCGTACAACAAGAGGCTCTATGAGTGTCTCGGCGTTGATTTCGGTTGGTAGTGTCGTTCGGAGCGCTCCGCGGACGCGACGACTTCGTGGCAACTGGTGTAACGCTTCTCGCGACGAGGGTGCTTCTCGCTTCCGTTTCGTTTTATGGGTACGTTAGCTGCCCGCTATCCTGGCCCAGATGCCGCTGATCCTGTTTAGTAGCTTCCAGGTTCTCGAGCTCTGGAGCTCTTGGAATCTCCGGCGTCTGCGTTCCCTGTCGCGCTCCAGCTCCTTGACCTTCTGCTGAAGTCGCCAGGTCCTGGCTTCCGCCTCGTCCAGGGAGGTAGCGAGCGCGGCCTTGGTGGTTTCCTGGGTGTACAGTCCGGGCTCTTCCCATTGCTTTTCGATGCGGTCGAGGATCCACGCCTCGGCGGCGCGGTTGGCATGCTTCTGGATCAAGGATCTCTTCTCCCTGCCAAGCCTCTCCTCGGATCTCACCCTCCCCGACTGCGGAACCTCATCTGCCAGGTCTGCCGTTACGGACTCGTCGAACTCGAGTTCCAGAAAGCGGGAGATCAGGGGCACGAGGGCCTCGGTCCGGTAGAGGAAGTCATGGTAGCTTATTAGCAGTACCCTCGGAACCAGGCTCTCTCTTATGAATCTCCGTGTGCTTTGCAGGCTTCTGTTCCAGGTTATTACTTCTCGCCCGAGTCCGTTGTTGCTACTTTGGTGGTTGTCGGCGTCTTTCGCCTCCCACGACTCGGCGATCTCTTCGACGGGGCGGTACACGACTATAAAGCGCGCCCCAGGGTTGTTCCCGGCCACCGACTCCATACGCCTCGCGTAGTCGGAATTACTGGCGCCGATCCACCGCAGTCTGGCCGGATCTCTATTCGCCAAAAGCCCCGCGTGGGGTCTTATGAGACGGTTCCCATCATCGTTGGGCGCCGAGTCCCCTGTCTCCTCCGGCCCGAAGTCGAGCATCCTCTCGAACGTAGAAAGATCCAGGGCGATCTCTCCCTGCTGTTGTGTCTTGGGTCTTTCCTGGCACACGAGGATCTCAGGATGCTGGTTCAGGTAGTCGGCGAGGGCCATAGTCTCGCTTCTGTCGCAACCACAGACGAAAAGGAGCCCCGGCCTTCCCGGGGATTCGTCCTTCGGCGTTAGGCCCGGGCGGACCTCGGCTCCCGGCTCTTTCGGTCCCCCGTTAACCTCGATAGTTCTCTGCGCTCCCTGTCTCGGGCCCACAGGGACCATCCCCATCGGCCCGGCGTCCTGGAGCGCATGGGGTCTTTCGAACTCGTAGCCGAAGTACTCGATATCCCTCTGGAACCTCTCTCTTACGATCATCTCGGTCTCAGGAGTGTAAAACGTACTGTAGTGCCGATGATCGGAGCGATTGATATGCGGGACGGTCTCTAACTCGAGGCCAATCCTACGGAAAACCTTGCGTAGATCCTCGTCGAGATTTTCGAGCCGGCCTATGAAGTCAACGAGCAAGTTGCCGTGCTCGTCCGTCACGTAATCCAGCTGAGTGTGCACGAACGAGTAAGAGACGCCTTCTTTTATCTCTACCTCGCCCGTGCAGTTGTGGATGAAGTCTTCGAAAGTCGAACTGTTATCGTGCACGTACTGCCACAGTTCGTTACCCGCCTTGTCGAATGTTGTTATCATGGTGTACCAGGAGACCAGCCGATCCCAGGGGTTCCTCACGAAGGCGAACTTAAAGTATTCGTCCCAATCATCCAAGTATTCCATCCCACGGCTGGCGAAAGCGTGCCGCGCCAGAATGCTACGTAGATCAGCGATGCGCTCCCGCAACAACGCCTCCACGGTGTCTCCACCCGTCTTCTGAATGTGGACGAAAACCAGCTTATGGCTGTCGGAGACGAGCACTCTTGCCTAAACCCTCCCTGGAGCGTTCTTACGCGCCTAGTCTACTTTGCAAGACGAACCTTTTTCAACCGACGACACGCGTACACTTAGCCCCCCTACACATCCCCGGCACTGGCAGCAAAGACCGCTGTGCCGACTTGCCTGCTGCGGAGGCAAAGGGCAATATAGTGTCACCGCTGCAGGTCCTGCGCGGTCGGCTCGGCTGGCTCGAACCGGACTGGGTAGTATACGGGATGCGGACGAAGCCCGGAAAGAATAGTGTCGAGATCCGCGCCCGGACGCGGGGGAGATAGCGAATGCCGAACCTAGAGCAGCACGCGGTGTTGGATGTGGCCGGAAACGTGAGGGTATACTTGAAATTCGAGGTAGGGATCATCCGTGGCCAGGTGCCAGGCCCTGCCGAAGTACTCGGCAGACCACAGGACCTCCTGCACGAGCAGCTCGCCTCCAGAGACCTGGAGATCTCCCGGCTAAGGGCACGCCTCGCCGCAGGAGACAGCAACGCTACCGACGGCGGTATCCCTCCTGAGCATTTCATCTGGGTGTTCGGCGTCGCGAGGACCGGCAGTAGCTGGCTCGGCGCCATGATGGGAGAATTGGACGACCACGCTACGTGGTACGAGCCTTATGTAGGAGACGTGTTCGGCTACGCTTACTACATGCGTGCCGGGGAGCAGCAGAGGGAAAGGGAAGACTACATCCTCGGCGACCCCTATAGAGGGGCCTGGATAAGGTCCTTGAGGACTTTCGTCCTGGAAGGGGCCGACGCACGCTTCCCCGAGTTGGGCGAGAACGGCTACCTGGTCGTAAAGGAACCGAACGGCTCCGTGGGTGCGCCGCTCCTCGTAGAAGCCCTTCCCGAGAGCCGTGTGATCCTGCTCGTCCGCGACCCGAGGGACGTTGTCGCCTCGCTTCTGGCCGCCCATAAAGAAGGGAGCTGGGGCGCCGGCGAGGACGCTCTGGCCGACACCGACCCGGACGAGTTCGTGCGGCAGCGGTCCAGGATGTACAACGCGAGCTTCGGGAAGGCCTGGGAGGCTTACGAGGCACACAGAGGGCGCAAGGTCGCGACCAGGTACGAGGACCTCAGGTACGACGCCCTCGGCGAGCTGCAGAAGGTCTACTCCTCGCTCGTTATCCCCATCGAGGAGGAGCAGCTGCGAAGGGTGGTCGAGAAGCATGCCTGGGAGAACATCCCCGAGAGGCAGAAGGGGCCGAACAAGCCCCGCCGCAAGGCCAAGCCCGGCGGGTGGCGGGAAGACCTGACGCCGGAGCAGGCGAGGATGGTGGAAGAGATCACCACCCCCATAATGAACGAGTTCTACCCTGGCTGGGAGCATGCCGGGGTCACACCATCCGATTGACGGCGTTTCGCCCTTTCTGGTAGTTTAGCCTTGCAGAGCACACGGCAGGACAAGGAGACTCGATGCATCCGAGAGGACCATCCACGGCGCATTTCCTGGTCACGATCGTCTTGATAGCCGGACTCCTCACGGGCTGCGGCGGTGGCGATCAATCGGGGAGCGGGTCGCAGCAGGACGGCGGATCCAAAGCGGAGCAGGGCAACAACGCGCCGGTGAAGCAGGACAAGAACGCGCCGAAGAAGGCTAAGAACGCGCCGAAGAAGAAGATACTGTTTGGCGACGTCCTGTTCGTGAACCCCAAGACCGAGGGGTTCAGCGTGCGGCCGACCGTAAACGAGCAGGGCAAGAAGCCGGTGGTTTTCAGACTCGCGAAGGAGACCAGGATCACGCTCGGCGGCAAAGACGCGAAGCTGGAGGACATGAAGAAGGGCCAGCAGGCGCAGGTCGAGTACGTGGAGAGGAACGATCGTAACCGGGCTCGCACCGTGAGACTGTTCGAGGCCGACGGAGGCGCCCGGGACGAGAAGGGCACTCCGGACGAGAAGGGCGCTCCGGACGACAAGGGCACCGAGAAGACCGGCTGAGGGCCGCAGAAGGACGCACCCGAGAGCCCGCACGAGGTCCCTGGGCCGGATGAGAATACTCCTCACGGGGGCCACGGGTTTGCTCGGGGGCGAGCTACTCAGGCTGCTGCTCGCTGAGGGTCATGAGACGCGCTGCCTCATCCGCGCGGACAGCCCCAACGCTTCCCGGCTCGCCGGGGAGAGGGCGGAGATCCTCCGCGGGGACGCCGCCAGAGAGGAGGATCTCTACCGGGCGCTCGGGGACACGGACGCCATTCTGCACGTCGCCGGGATCGAGTACGCTCCCCCCGTCGTGCGCGCGGCCAGCCGGGCAGGAGTCGAACGGATCCTGATCGTCGGCAGCACGAGCGCGCACTCGGCCTACGCCTTCCGTTCCGGTCCGAAGGTCAGGATGGAGGAGCTTGTGCGCGGGAGTGGACTCGCATGGACGATACTCCGTCCTTCGATGATCTATGGCTCCGAGAGGGACAGGAACGTGCACCGTCTGCTGCGCTTCCTCGACCGCTCGCCCGTCTTCCCCGTCTTCGGCCCCGGCACGAATCTCTGGCAGCCGGTCTACTACGAGGACTGCGCCAGGGGCGTATTCGAGGCCCTCCAGCGTCCTGCGTCCGTACACCGCAGCTACGACCTGCCCGGCGCCGAACCCCTGACGTATCTCGATCTCGTGAAGATCGCGGCCGCGGCCCTGGGGAGGAGCCCAAGCATCGTCAGACTGCCTATCGAACCGATCCGCTGGGCGCTCGCCGCCGCGGAGAGGCTGCGGCTGCCTTTGCCTGTCGACTCCGGCCAGGTAACGAGACTGCGCGAAGACAAAGCCTACCCTTACGAACAAGCCAGGCACGATCTCGATTACGCGCCCCGTCCTTTCAGGGAGGGTATCGTCCTCGAAGTCGCGCGCCTGCGGAAGCTCGGTATGGTGCGGTCGTAGACCGTGGGGTGCTATGCTGAAATCGTGTGGCGCGAGAGGAGTCGGCGTGGCCGGCCTGACGATCACGGTGGACGAGGAGAACATGAAGCGGGCAAGGGCTCTCGGGTCTGGCGCCGGCGCATTGCCAACGAAGGGCATGCCGCACGGCCTCCTTGTCGAGGGTATGGGTGTTGAGAACCCTTTCCTGTAGGGCGCAGGGGCCAGGGTGAACGGGGTTGTCGCCGGCGGCGTAGCATTCCTGGTCGCGGGGGCATTCGTGCCACTGCTCGTGCGGTTCGCCGTCGGGCGGAACCTGCTCGACGTACCCAACCTCCGTAGCTCGCACGAAGTCCCGACACCCAGGCTCGGCGGCGTCGCCATATTCATTGGGACGCTCGCAGGAGTGACGCTACTTCGTCCGGAGGGACTGTGGCCGCTGCTCGCGGCGGCGGCCCTGATCTGGGCCGTCGGTCTTGCTGACGACCTGTCCAACCTCCACTTCGGCGTGAAGGCCGCCCTCCAGGCTCTTGCCGCCGTGGGCCTGCTGCTGTTCTATCCGCCAACGATCCTCTCTGA
>JACCSM010000572.1 GCA_013698525.1 Rubrobacteraceae bacterium | reverse complement strand
CACCTCTTCGACCTGGAAAACGACCCGAAGATGGACAAGAACATCGCCTCGTCACACCCCGCCGTGGTGAAGAAGATGTTCGACGAGTACATAATCAAGGACGCCGGCGGCCCCCTGCCCCACTATTAGTCGGGGGCGCCTCGATGCTATCGTACCGGAGAGGGAAGAGTAGTCTTGCGTAGGCTGTTGTCATTCCTCCTCAAGTGGAGCGGCATACTGTGCGTGCCAGGTGGCGTGCTTTGGGCGCTCACTCCCACGGGCATCTACATCTCCAATCTCGCTTTCCACACCCCCAACGTCTTCTGGAAGTTGTTCTGGCCGGCCCCGCTGCTCATCCTCCTTGGCTTGGTCGGTCTTCAGTTGCGGCAGTCGGGACGTTCCGGCCTGTTGGAGAAACTCGGGTTCTTCGTGGCCATCCTGGGGCTTGTCATGGTCATAGCGGGCGACGTCGGCCTGTACTGGCTCGGGGTAGATGACATCTTTATCGTAACCGCGCCCGCTTACAATGCCTTCCGGTTAGGGCTGCTCGTTGTGGCCGTGGGATCGATCCTCTTCGGCGTCACATCCCCCCGCGACAGCGCTGTGCCGACCTGGGGCCTGCTGCCTTTCGTCGTCGGGTCTCTGTGCGGCTTGATCTCTTTTTCGCGGGACCTTGGCTCCTTCGGCGCCGTGCTTTGGATCCTGTTCGGTGTCGGGTGGGCGTGGTTGGGTCTCTCGCTCGTGGTCGAGGGCTTCTCCTCTTTCGTGCGAACCAGACGTGCCACCCGTGGTAGTGTCGCCGTGAAACAGTGACAGGGTATACGGGCCGATACCTTCGAGACCACCCGCCGAACTTGCCCGACTGTCTGGTATGCTTGCGGTTGTTCGGGCGACGTAGAAGGCAGGAACCGTGGACATTGAGGCCGTCCTTAAGAGTGGCGAAGGCGTCGGCAAGAACCTCGGCATCGAGTTCGTGGAGCTCACCCCGGAGCGGGTGGTGGCGACGATGCCCGTGGACGAGAGGCACCACCAGCCGCTCGGATACCTGCACGGTGGTGTGAGCGTGGTGCTGGCGGAGAGCGTGGCGAGCACAGGAGCATTCTTGAACTGTCCGCCGGGGAAGGTGGCTTTCGGTTCCGAGATCAACGCGAGCCACGTCAGGCCCAAGCGCACCGGAAAGCTAACGGCGGTCGGGGTGCCAGCTCACGTGGGGCGCAGGAGTCAGGTGTGGGAGGTGCGTATCATCGATGAAGAAGATAAGACAGTCAGCGTCTCGCGTTGCACCGTTGCCATAGTGGACGCGGAGTGAAGAAGGGCGGGATCAACTTTTGAGTAGGAACGTCCTGACCTCTTCATTGAAGGTCCGAGCGCGTTCGTCGTGTGGCAAGAGGGCGGCGTCCTTGAACAGGCGTGGCTCGGAACGGGGATTGTGCTGCACGAAACGTTGCGCTTCACGGGCGGGAGACGTACGCGCTTCGAGGCCCCAGCAGATCAGGGTCCTTTGCGGCACCCGCGACCAGAGGTCGGCGACCCCTAGATTGAGCTTGCCCGAGACGAAGGCCGCAGGGAAGTACCTCGCCCCAGGCTGGTGACTGATGCGGTAGTAATCCTCGACAAGCTCTTCTGTCACGAGATCAGCATCGTGGTAGGCCATGCTCCCGAGGTAGTAGCGGATGCCCCACGCGGAGACGATGGCGTGGTAGAGCGTGTTCCCGAGGACGGGCGCCAGGAAGAGGCCGTAGATCACATCTCCCAGCCGTCCTGAGGGACGGTCGAGGGTCCCGTAGCCCGTCGGACAGATCAGGACGAGCTTCGCGAAGTGCCGCGGACTCCTCACGACCGCGGGCACGAGGAGCGCCGCCGTAAGCGAGCTGGCTACGAGGTGGGCGGAATCCCCGATCTCGCCCCGCACGAAGTCCTCGACCTGTAACGCTACGTCCCCTGGCCCGTAGCGCAGCGAGGGCCTCTCCGACATACCGCACCCGAGGAGATCCAGGGCGTATACCCTGAAGCTCTTCGACAACTCTTCGAAGTTCTTGCGGAACTCGAAGGAGGAAGCCCCGGCGTAGACGCCGTGCACCAAGAGCAGCGGCTCTCCCTCCCCCGCTACCGAGTACGCGAGATCCCCACCCCTCCACCGGTAGTAGCGCGTCTCTCCGCCGAGCCGGTTCTGAAGTCTCCCGCCACCTCTCTCCAACCTCCGGTTGTAGAGCGCCAACCCACCGCTAATACAACTGATTGCCACGAGCGCCGTCCTCAGCTTCATACTGCCTCCTCAGCAATTCTCCACGACAGGATCGTACCCGAAAGCGCGAGCCAGATTCCGTGTTGACAAACTTAGAGCCTAGGATAGCATTTAAGCAAGTTATATAAGTCGCTTAACTTTGTGGGAGAACTCACATGGACAGGGAACGGCTCGTCGACGAGACCTTAATGTTGCTACCGACTTTGATGCGCCTGGTCGAGCGGCCCAGTCCTGTGGAGATGGATGAGATCGCACGCCGCGGGTTGGCGACGGACGTTCAGGTCTCGCCGGGGCACATTCAGGTCTTGATAGCGCTAACGCGTGGGCCGCGGTCTGTCGGACAGCTCGCCGAGGAGTTGGGGGTTTCGCCGCCGGGCGCGACGCAGCTTGTGGACAAGCTAGCCGAGCATGGGATGGTAGACCGCCACAACGATCCTGCGGACCGGCGGGTCGTCCTCGTTGACTACGTGGCGGGCATGCGCGAAGTAGCCAGGCGCATCGTGGAGGACCGTCGTCGTCCGCTCCATAACGCCATGAGCAAGATGACGGACGTAGAGGCTCTGGCCTTCGTCAAGGGCCTGAGGCTGTTAGCCCGGAGCTTCGGCGCTGCGGCGGGGGAGGAGATCTGATGCAGAGGATCGTCCGTTGGTGTCTCGAGAATAAGTCCATCGTCATCCTGGCGACGATCCTGCTTATCGGGAGCGGAGTTTATGCGACGACGCGCCTCAACCAGGAGCTCTTGCCCGACATCTCCTTTCCGATCATAACCATCTCGACCCCTGTAGCCGGCGCTGGCCCCGACCTGGTGGACGAGCAGGTCACGCAGCCTGTCGAGGAGGCCATAAACGGGGTTCAGGGGATAGAGTCGGTCAGGTCTACCTCCTCGCAGGGGTTCTCCGTCGTGCTCGTCGAGTTCGACCTCGACGCCGACACCGAGGAGGCCGAGTCCGACCTCCAGGCAGCGCTCGACGGCATACAGCTACCTTCGCAGGCCGGCGCCCCCGAGGTCGAGAGCCAGTCAGCTTCGGAGTTCCCTATCCTGTCACTCTCGCTCGCCGCCAAGGGCCAGGATCTCGCCGACCTCACCGGCTACGCCGAGGACGAGGTCGTCTCCTCCATCGAGGAGGTCGAGGGCGTGGCGAGCGTCGATGTGATCGGGGGCGCGGAGAAACGTATCAAGGTGGATCTCGACCCCGACGAACTGAAGGAGAAGGGACTCTCGACCGATGCCCTGGTCGGCGCGATAAGCGGGACGAAGGTTGATGCACCAGTGGGCAGCGTCTCCGTAGAAGGACGCGAGACCCCCGTCAGCACTACCAGTGAGCTTGGAGAGATAAGAGTCCTCGAAGACCTTCCCGTCGGGGTGGCCGGGGGCGATACGGGCGCGGTCGAAGCGGCCCCACCCGTAGATGTTCCAGAAGGTGCCGCATCCGGTGCCGCCGTCCCTCCAGTTGGCACCCCGGGTGGCGCTTCCGCTCCTCCCGCCGGTACCGCCGCGGGTACGACGACATCTCCCGCTGCGGTAGGGGAGCCGGTCTTGCTTGGGGACGTGGCCGAGGTGCGCGAGGTGGGCTCGGACCTATC
>JACCSM010000560.1 GCA_013698525.1 Rubrobacteraceae bacterium | reverse complement strand
TACCAGACCCGCTTCAAGTACATCCACGTCGACGAGTACCAGGACACCAACCACGCTCAGTACCGCCTCGTCAATATCCTGGCAGCAGGACATCGTAACTTATGTGTCGTTGGTGATGACGATCAGTCAGTGTACTCGTGGCGCGGAGCTGACATACGGAACATACTGGACTTCGAACGGGACTACCCTGAGGCGAAGGTCGTCAAGCTCGAGCAGAACTACCGTTCGACGCAGACCATACTCGATGCGGCCAACGCCGTTGTCGCCAATAATGCCTCGCGCAAGGCGAAGGCGCTGTGGACCGCCGGGGGCGAAGGAGAGCGCATCAGGGTGTTCGCGGCCTCCGACGAGTACGCCGAGGCCAGGTTCGTCGTCTCTGAGGTCGAGCGGCTGATCGACGGTGGGACTTCGCCGCGGGATATCTCGGTCTTCTACAGGACGAACGCCCAGAGCAGGGCGCTCGAGGACGTGCTCGTACGCGAGGGCGTCCCTTACCAGGTCGTCGGCGGGGTCAGGTTCTACGAGCGGGCAGAGATCAAAGACGCCATGGCCTACCTCTCGGTGATCTCCAACCCCGACGACTCGGTCTCCCTGGAGCGGATCATCAACGTGCCGAAGCGGGGCCTCGGCAACACCTCGGTCGCTAAGCTCCAGGAGTACGCCCGTAGGAACGGCGTCTCGCTGTACGGGGCGCTCGCGGAGGCCGACGCGGTCGGCCTGACTGGTGCTGCGAAGAAGGCCTGCCGGGGTGTCCGCGACCTCTTCGAGGGGCTGAGGGTGGCCGCGAGGGAGGTGCCGCCGGCCGAGTTGATCGGGGCCGTCCTCGACGAGTCTGGCTACAGACAGGAACTGGAGGCGGAGGACACCGTCGAGGCCGAGTCGCGCCTAGAGAACCTCGAGGAGCTCATAAACGCCGCCAGGGAGTACGAGCGCGTCGAGCCCGAGCCTACGCTCGGGGGCTTTTTGCAGGAACAGGCATTGTATTCGGACCAGGACTCGTTGACCTCAGAGGGTGGCAGTGTGACGCTGATGACGCTCCACAACGCCAAGGGACTCGAGTTCGGGCACGTCTTCGTCGTTGGGATGGAAGAGGGGACATTCCCGCACGCCCGTTCGCTCGACGAGCACAACCTCGAGGAGGAACGGAGGCTCGCCTACGTCGGTATCACGCGCGCGAGGGAGACGCTCACGCTCACGCACGCCAAGCTGCGCTCCAGCTGGGGCGAGCGCGAGTACAGGATGCCATCGCGTTTCCTCTCGGAGATCCCGGACGAATACAAGTCAGGCACGGTGCCTAGTTTCGCGAACGCCTCGGGCCGCGGGGGATGGGGTGTTGCCTTGCCAGGGCGTGGAGGGTCCGAGAGGGCGGTTTCGGGAGGAACGGCCTACAGTACAGGGGAGAGAGTGAGACACGCAAAGTTCGGGGTCGGGGAGGTCGTGGAGGCCGCCTCGGGGAGGGTCGTCATCAGGTTCGGGACCGAGGAGAGGACCTTCGTTCCCGAGATAGCGCCCTTGAGCAAGGTTTGATCCCAATCAAAGCGTCGTACATGAGGAGAGCGATATGCCCCACGTCTACGTAACGGGTCACAAGAACCCTGATACGGATACTATCGCCTCGGCCATCGGATACGCCGAGTACAAGAACCTCGTCGACCCCGAGAACCACTACGTAGCGACTCGACTTGGGGAAGTAAACGTCCAGACAGGGTGGGCTCTGGAGAAGAGCGGGGCCGAACAACCGGCGCTGCTCGAACACATCATGCTGCGAGTAAAGGACGTAATGGCCGGAGACGTGGCCGTCGCCCGCAAGAATGACCCATTACGCAAGGTTGGCCTGACGATGGCCAAACGGAACATAAGCCAGCTCCCGATAGTGGAAGACGACGGCTCGCTCACCGGGATCATCACGGAGCGGAACCTGGCGCGCATGTACGTGCGGGAGTCGCGCGGGGCTTCCACCTTCGCCGAGAGTCCCGTCTCGGTCGGGGCGATGGTCGAGGTGCTGGAGGGGGAGCTTCTGGTCGGAGAGGAAGATCGCGAGTCATCGGGCCAGTTGTGGGTCATCTCGATGAGCGTTGACTCGATGGGGCAGTCCATGAAGCCTGGCGACATCGTGGTGATAGGAGACCGCCAGAAGGGCCAGAGGAGGGCCTTGGAGTTGGGTGCCGGCGTGCTCGTCGTCTCCAACGGGGTACGTCCCGACGATGAGGTCCTGAAGATAGCCGGGGAGCAGGGGACGGCCGTCGTGCTCTCTCCCCTCGACTCCTACGTGACGAGCCGCCTGATACAGCTCTCCGTACCCTGCTGGGAGGTCATGAGCGAGAACCCACTGACCGTCAGCCCCGACGACCTCGTAACGGAGATCACCGAGCAGGTGATGGAAGTTCACTACAGGGCTGCGATCGCCGTGGACGATAAGAAGGTGCCCATAGGGGTGGTCACAAGGACCGACCTGCTCAATCCCAGACCGAGGCGCGTGCTCCTCGTCGATCACGCCGAGATCGGGCAGAGCGTCGCAGGGGTCGAGCAGGCCGAGGTTGTGGAGATCCTGGACCACCACCACATCGGGGACATCGAGACGACCTCTCCCATCCCTGCCACATTCGACCCTGTCGGCTCGACGGCCACCCTGATCGTGGAGCGCTTCAAGGCGAGCGGCCTGAAACCAGAGGAGCCGACGGCAAGGATGTTGCTCGCGGCCCTCCTCTCTGACACGGTGATCCTGAACTCCCCGACCACCACTGACCGCGACCGCGAGGTCGCTGAATACCTCGAGGAGATGCTCGGCCTGGACGCGAACGAGTACGGAACGGAGATGTTCGAGGCCTCCTCGGACGTCTCGTCGCTGTCTGCGGAGGAGATCGTCGGCCGCGACGCGAAGGAGTACGGGAAGAACTCGGGAGACAAGGTAAGCGTCTCCCAGGTGGAGATCGTCGGTACCGGTCTCCTCGAGCGCAAGGACGAGTTGCTCGACGCCCTGGAGGACCTGAAAGGGGAGAACGGCTACCTGTTCTCGGCGCTCATGGTCACGGACATCATGGAAGGCGGCACCCAGCTATTGTGCGTCGGGGACTGCTCCCCCATGCACCAGGCCTTCGACTCCCAGGCCCAGAATGGTGTTATAGACCTCCCCGGCGTGATTAGCCGCAAGAAGCAGGTAGCCCCCGTACTGCTCTCGATCCTCTAGGAGACCCGTGGCGAAGATACTCGACGGCAGGACGGCGGCGTCCGAGGTCCGCTCCGAAGTAGCCTCAGAGGTCGCCGGGCTGAAAGAACGGGGCGTGCCCTTGCGGCTCGACGTGATCCTGGTCGGCGAGGACCCTGCCTCAGTCACCTACGTCGCCTCCAAGGAGCGTGACAGCCAGGAGGTCGGGATAGAGTCGAGGGTACACCGCTTCTCCGCCGACGTCCCCCAGGAAGAACTCTCAGGTCTCGTCGGGCGGTTGAACGAAGATACGGCGGTCTCAGGCTTCTTTATCCAGCTCCCCTTGCCCGAAGGGCTTGACCACATGCCCCTGATCTCGAGCATAGCCCCGGCAAAGGATGTTGATGGCCTCAGTCCCGAGAGTGTAGGAAGGCTCGCCGTCGGCCTTCCCAGTCTCCTCCCATGCACCCCGCACGGCGTGATCCAACTCCTGAAGCGTAACGGCGTAGAGATCTCCGGGCGCGAGGCCGTCGTCGTCGGACGCTCGAACCTCGTGGGCAAGCCGCTCGCACAGCTACTCCTGCGCGAGAACGCGACCGTCACGATCTGCCACTCGCGTACGCAGGACCTTCCAGAGGTCACCAGACGAGCTGACGTGCTCATCGTCGCCGCCGGGAAGCGAGAGATGATAGGTGCCGAGCACGTCGGGGAGGGCGCGGTCGTCGTCGACGTCGGCATCCATCGCAAAGAAGAAGGCGGGCTCGTCGGGGACGTGCGCTTCGATGAGGTCGAGCCAAGGGCGGCCTGGATCTCCCCCGTCCCTGGAGGCGTCGGCCCGATGACCCGCGCGATGCTGCTCCACAACACGGTCACGGCCGCGCGGATGGCCCCAGGTAACCTGTAGGGGCGGTTCGCGAACCAATTAGGGCGGTTCGAGAACCGCCCACATATGAGCTCAGCGTTACTCCACGGTCGAGAAGAGGCTGTTCAACGACTCGGCGAGCGTGGGGTGGGCGAAGACGCTGTCACGGAGGGCCGTGTAGGGCAAATTGCCCATCATGGCAATCTGGATCATCGCCATGATCTCGCCTCCCTCTATTCCGAGCACGGCGCAGCCAAGGATCTGGTCGGTCTCGGCGTCGACGACGGCCTTCATGAAGCCGCGCGTCTCCCCAGTCTCTATGGCCCGCGCAACGTAGTTCATCGGGAGCCTGGCTACGCGCACGTCGCGGTCCTGGTCTCTGGCTTCCTGTTCGCTCAAGCCGATCCTGCCCAGCTGCGGATCTGTGAACATGGTGTAAGGGACCTGGCGGTGCGCGATGGTGGCACTTCCGTCCTCCAGCAGGTTGGTGCGGATGATGCGGAAGTCGTCGTAGGAGATGTGGGTAAAAGCCGGCCCCCCCTTCACGTCTCCGAGGGCGTAGACGCCGGGTACGCTGGTCTCCAGCCGCTCGTTCGCTTCGATAAACCCGCGCTTGTCTCTCTCTATGCCGGCTGCGTCGAGGTTGAGGGTCTCGGTGTTGGGGGGGCGGCCTGCCGCCACGAGGAGGTGGGAGCCTGAGAGTGTGCGATCCCCCTCGGATGTGTCTACCGTCAGAAGGATCTTCCCGTCGTCCTGTGCGGCGCGGCGGGTCTGGGTCCCCAGCAGGACCTCGATGCCGTCATCGCGCAGGATCTCGGCGACCGCCTCGGCTATGTCCGGGTCCTCGCGGCCCATCAACTGCCCACCCCGCTGCACTATGGTGACTTCGCTGCCGAAACGCCTGAACATCTGGGCGAACTCCAGCCCGACGTAGCTGCCGCCGAGCACGAGCAGGTGCTCGGGTAACTCGCCCAGCTCCATGATGGAGGTCGAGTTCAGGGTGGGCACGCTATCCAGACCCTCGATCGGGGGGTTGGCAGGCCTGGCGCCTGTGTTGATAAACACGTTGTCAGCATCGAGCACGAACTCTTCGCCGTCGTTCGTGCGTACCGCGAGCGTCTTCGGGCCTGTAAAGCTGGCTTCGCCGGCGATGAGGTCCAGCCCTTCTGTGGCTTCGATGCGCCTTACGCCACTGTTCCTGAAGCTGTCCACGATCTCCTGCTTGCGGTGCCGCACCTCGCGCATGTCGACGGTGACGGGACCGTCGTGGACACCGTAGTCGGCCGAACGCCTGTCCATGTAGGCCGCCCTTGCGCTGGCGACCATCGTCTTGGTGGGCGTACAGCCCTCGTTGATGCAGGTACCGCCGACGTGCTCGCGTTCGATCAGGGCCGTCCTGCGTCCCGACCCGGCGAGCGCCCGGGAGAGCGGCACCCCGCCCTGTCCGGCCCCGATCACCACGGCGTCGTAATGCTGTGCTTGCATAGAAGGAGGCTCCTTTCTAAGGGTGCTAACCTCTGGGTCCGAGTGCCCTATCCAGATTGTGGGCCGCGCTGATGAGGGTGAGGTGGGTGAAGGCCTGCGGGAAGTTACCGAGGGCCTCGCCTGAGTGCCCAATCTCCTCCGCGTAGAGCCCGAGGTGGTTGGCGTAACCGAGCATATGCTCGAAGATAAGGCGGGATTCCTCCAGCCGCCCGGCCCGCGTTAGCGCCTCGACGAGCCAGAAGGTGCAGAGGCTGAAGGTCCCTTCCTCACCCGTCAGGCCGTCAGCGGACTTCTGCACGTCGTAGCGGTAGACGAGGCTGTTGGAGACAAGACCTCCATCCTTTGGGGGGCGGTTGATGGCGTCGAGAGTCTTCAGCATCCTGGGATCGCTTGGTGAAAGGAAGAAGACGAGGGGCATGATCAGGCTCGAGGCGTCCAGGGTGTCGTCGCCGTAGGACTGCACGAACGCCTCGCGCTCCGGACTCCAGCCCTTCTCCATAATCTCCTCGTAGATCATGTCGCGGACCTCGAGCCAACGTTCGCGGTCGGCGGGGAACGAGCGCTTGTCGGCGAGTCTCAAGCCCCTGTCTATGGCGACCCAGCACATGAGCCTGGAGTACACGAAGT
>JACCSM010000550.1 GCA_013698525.1 Rubrobacteraceae bacterium | reverse complement strand
ACGTAGGGCACGACGCGGTAGTCAGTGCGCCACTCTTCTGGCGTAAGCCGGCAGCGTACGTAACCACGCTGGTTGTCGAAGAAGCGGATGTGCGGGTTCTCTTCCAAGACTACGCCTCCATAAGCGGGCCGTGCCGCAGTGTAGTCGGTCGAGGTGATCGAGGTACCGACGAGCTCGGTACCGACTACGGGTGAGTCGGGGTCGTCGAAGTCGGTCTTGAGGTCGCAGAGCCAGTTGGCGTGCCAGTCACCGGTCAGCACCACGGGGTTGCTGATGCGTCTCTTGTGCAGGAAGTTCAGCAGGCGGTCGCGAGAGGCGACGTAGCCGTCCCAGCCGTCGACGTAGAAGCCTTCCTTGGGTCCGCCCACGAGGTCGATCTGGGCCATAAAGATCTGCTGGGCGAGGACGTTCCAACGGGAGTGGGAGGCGGCGAGTCCCTTCCGGAGCCAGCGTTCCTGCCTCTCGCCCGTTATCGTCTGGTCGGGGTCGAAGCGCCCGCGGCAGTCGTCGGGGAAGTCGTCGCCGCACGGTTGATCCGTGCGGTACTGGCGCGTGTCGAGCACGTAGAACTCGGCGAGCTTGCCGTAGGTGAGCCTGCGGTAGAGGCGCGCGTTCGGCCCTCGGGGTACGGAGGAGCGTCTGAGGGGCATATGTTCGTAGTAGGCCTGGTAGGCCGCCGCCCGCCGCTTCAGGAAGACCTCGGGGTCCTGATCCCGTTCGGAGTCCTCCTCGGAGATCTCGTCGGCGTAGTTATTCTCCCCCTCGTGGTCGTCCCAGGTCACGATCCAGGGGAACGCCGCGTGAGCCCGCTGCAGGTTGGCGGCGCTGCGGTACTGGGCGTGGCGTACCCGGTAATCGGAGAGGTCGAAGATCTCCGAGCCGGGGACGTGCTTGCGTACGTTGCCACCAGGGGCGACGTACTCGTTCGATCCGTACTCGTAGATGTAGTCCCCGAGATGGATGACGAGGTCGAGGTCTTCTTCTGCCATGTGGCTGTAGGCGGTGTAGTAGCCGTGCTCGTACTGCTGGCACGAGGCGAACGCGAACCTGAGCTCCGAGACCTTCGCGCCGGGCGCGGGGGCCGTCTTCGTCCTACCCACAGGACTCGTCAATGGACCCGCCTTGAACCTGTAGAAGTACTCACGCGCGGGGTCGAGCCCCTCGACCTCTACGTGCACCGAATGGGCTAGCTCGGGTGTGGCGAACGAATGTCCACGCCGGACTACCTTGCGGAAGCCCTCGTCGGTGGCCACCTCCCAGCGCACCGGAACTTTTCTGTCCGGCATTCCACCACTGCCGTCTTCGGCCAGCGGGTCGGGAGCGAGCCTGGTCCAGATCACCACCCCGTCGGGCAGAGGATCGCCTGAAGCCACGCCGAGGGAGAAAGGGTCGTCGCGGAAAGAGGGCCTCGCCATGGACCTTTCAGAGAAGGGTCCTCCGCTCAATACCAGCGCCGCGGCGCTCATGCCGCTCAACGCTATAAACTTCCTGCGGTCTATGGACCCGAGGCTCTCCAGGGTGCCGACCCGCCGTTTCTCCCAGTTCCCTTGTATGCCCACCGAGACCTCCTCTTCAACTCCAGGCGATTCTCTACTCGCTAGGACTGTGTGATCAGCACGTCGCGGGACAATATAGCAACGACCCTGCCATGTATTGTTTCATCCAAGTAAATCCCGATTTAAGAACGTGTTAAAGGCAGATCCTGTACGAGGGAAGCCTCACCAACGACCTCGGTCCACCCGGTGCGACGAAACACTGTAAGCTGACGGCTGACCGCTGACAGCTACAGGAACCGGAGCTCCTCATGGAATACACGAAGTACCTCCTCGACGAGAAGGCCATCCCCGAGAGCTGGTACAACCTGGTGCCGGATCTGCCTTTCCAGCTCGAGCCACCGCTGGATCCGGCCACGATGGAGCCTGTAGGGCCCGAGGCTTTCGCCCCTATCTTCCCGCAAGCGATTATCGAGCAGGAAGTGACACAGGACTCCTACGTTCCCATCCCCGAGGAGGTGCGTGAGATCTACGCTCTCTGGCGCCCGACGCCGCTCTTCCGTGCTCGTCGCCTCGAAAAGCTACTCGATACTCCGGCCCACATCTACTACAAGTACGAGGGCGGCTCTCCTACCGGCAGCCACAAGCCGAACACCGCCGTCCCCCAAGCGTATTACAACCGCGAAGAAGGCGTCAGGCGCCTGACCACCGAGACAGGGGCGGGCCAATGGGGCTCGTCTCTTGCGTTCGCCTGCGGCGTGATGGACCTCGATTGCACGGTCTACATGGTCCGCGTTAGCTACGACCAGAAGCCCTACAGGCGCATCATGATGGAGACCTACGGCGCAGAGGTTCATGCCAGCCCGACGGAGCTCACGCAGGCAGGCCGCAACATCCTCGAGGAGCACCCTGACTCGCCTGGCTCGCTCGGGATCGCCATAAGTGAGGCGATCGAGGACGCTGTGAAGAACGACGACGCGAAATACTCGCTCGGGAGTGTCCTGAACCACGTGCTGTTGCACCAGACGGTGATCGGGCAGGAAGCGTTACGGCAGATGGAGCTGGCCGGCGAGTACCCCGACGTGGTCGTCGGCTGCGTCGGCGGAGGCTCGAACTTCGGCGGCGTCGCCTTCCCCTTTATCCGCGAGAACCTCAAGAACGGGAAGA
>JACCSM010000590.1 GCA_013698525.1 Rubrobacteraceae bacterium | reverse complement strand
GCTACCACCGCCGGATGGGTAGGGTCCTCGTCGCGGTCGGATTGGTAGTCGGGGTGACGGCCTTGTTCATAGGGTTGGTTATCCCCTTCTCGGGATGGGCGGAAAGGGTGCTTATCGGCCTCTTCGGGAGCCTGTTCCTCTTCGCCCTCGGCAAGGGTTTCGTACACGTCCGGGCCGGACGGGTGGCCTTGCACCGGGAGTGGATGATCCGGGCGTTCGCCATAGCACTCGCCATCGCCACGCAGCGCCTGATCTTCATCCCCTCGCTCTTCGTCGTGGTCGATCCGACCGATGGGCAGATCGTGACGCTCTCGATCGCGGCGTGGTCGGCGGCGTTAGTCGTGCATTCCTCGCTGGCGGAGGTCTGGATACGCCTCACCCGCAAACGTGGCGTCCCCGAAGCAGGCGGAGCGAGTGCCTACCACGAGCCAACGCCGGAAAACCGATGATGCCGACGAGGGAGGAGGAGCGATGATCCTGCGTTTCTGGCGCGCCGGGCTCGACCCGGCGCGAATGGAAGAGTACCGGCGTTTCGAGGCGGAGCGGTGCCTGCCGATGCTCCGCAAACAGCCCGGGCTTCTCGGGGTGCTGTTCCTGCGGGAAGCCGGAGGCGGGGCGGTCTCCATCACCATTTGGGAGGACATGGGAACGGTGGAGGCGCTGGAAAGCTCCCCGTCTTATCGGCAGACGACGCGCGAGCTCGCCGAGAGCGGACTGCTGGCGGGAGAGCAGTCGGTGGAGGTCTTTCAGGTCGAGAGCGGGGATCTGCGCTCGGAGGCGCTGGTGGGGATGCTCGACCGGACGATTCACGCTAGAAGGTCCCGAGACCGATGAATAGTGGCTGCTGCGCTCGGCTCCGGATCGCGGCGTCTGCCGAACAGCGTCGCGTTCTCGCTGGCGCTTTCGGACTATCACACCGGGAGCCATCACCGTGAGGTCCACAAAACGTGAAAACCTGGGAACGGAGCCAGCCGAACTTACCGACCCCGAACGCGAGGCGGCCTCCGAGCGCTTCTGCGTCATATGGCCTTTTCTCGAGGCAGGCGTGCCTCTGAAGCGGATCGCCGAGGAGCAAGGCAAGTCCTTGAGGACCCTGCGCTACTGGGTCGCCCTCTACCGAAAGGGCGACATCCCGGCCCTAGTCCCGAAGCGCAAGTGCCGCTCCGACCGCGGCAAGCGCCGTATGAGACAGCGAGGGAGAGCAGAGGAGAGTCTCCTTACCGATGCTGTTGCGAACGAGCCGGCATGAGCATACGAAAGTCCGGCAAACGACCGGTAATCCTCGCTCAAAGTGCGTAGATGAAAGAAGTTGTGCAATGGTGACAAACCTAGCCATAGTCGCCGCTACGCATATCCGTCACCCATCTGGCAGATTTTCGGAAGTCGTGCTCGGAAGTCGGGCGACGGTCAGCTAGAGGGGATCGCCTTCCTTCGGCCGGCCGCTCCGCGAGGGGACGAGGCCCAGTTGCCGCAACCTGTTCAGGCTGTCCTCCAGCGCCCAGAAGTCCACGAACTTCCCGTCCTCCACCCGCAAGAAGAAGACCTCCTCGACGTCCATCCGCTTGCCCGTGGGCGCCTCGCCCAGGAACTCGCCCCGGTGCGTGCCGGAGCACCTGAAGCGCCCCGCCACGGTGTTCCCCTCGGCGACCAGCTCCACGATCTCCTCGCGCCAGTCAGGGAAGGCCGAGTAGAACTCGCCGAACAGGCGCTTCACCCTCCGTGCCGCACGAGGGGCGAAGAGCTCGTCCACGGTGCCCTCCACGTCTCCCGCGTTGATGCCCTCCACCATGCGGCGCACCATCGCTTTATTCTCCTCCGACACGGACGCTTCTCCTTCCCGTTTGGTCACGTCGCCTCGCCGGGCACCAGCCATGCCGGGACCAGCCTCACGTAGACGAGCAACCCGGCAAGCTCCACGAGGGTCTGCGTCACAACCACGGCGGGGGTGAGGTCGAAGGCCGCCGGAAGGGCCAGCGCCAACGGCAGCACGACCAGCGAGTTGCGCGTCGCTCCGGTGAAGACCAGCGCCCGTCCTTCCTTCGTCGCGAGGCCGAAGGCTCGTGCGACCGCCACACCCACCACCGCCATGACTGCCAGGAAGGCCACGTACACTGGGACGACCCCGACTACCCGACCCAACGAGTCCCCGATCTTCGGGAGCTGGGAGGCGACCACGACGAGCAGGGTGAGCGCCATGAAGGGCACCGGCAGCCAGCCTATGGCATCCGCCCACCGCTCCCCCGTCCGGTTCCTCTTTGCCCAGCGCTCCGTGAGCAAGGCCAAGCCCAACGGCAGGGCTATGAGGAGCAAGAAGGCTTCGAGGAACGGTCCCACCTCCACGGCGGCGACCAGTTCCGCACCCATGAACAGCCACAGGTAGAGGGGCAGCAGGAGCATTTGCAGGAGCATGAGCGCGGGGGTGGAGGCCAGGACGAGCCGGTCTTCGCCTCCACCGATCCCGGCGAAGACGATTACGTAGTCGATGCAGGGGGTGAGCAGCACCAGGTAGACGCCGAGGAGGACGGCCGGATCCTGGGGCGCGAGCCTCGCCAGCAGCCACGCCACCGCCGGGACGACGAGGAAGTTGAGCGTCAGCGCGGCGGCCATGTATCGCCCGTGCGCGAAGGACCGTCGAAGCTCTCGGAAGGGGACCTGCAAAAAGGTGGCGTAGAGCAGTACCCCCAGCACCGGGTAGATGAGGACCTCCAACGACGATCCCGGCCCCGGCAGCGCGAGCCCGAGGACGGCGCCAAGCAACAGGCCCGCCGCGTACACCCAGATCTGGTTTCGCTCTAGGCTTTCCCGGGACACCTCCTCAGCATAGCGCACGTTCTGCCACCCGCGTGACGGATATGCGTAGCGGCGGCTATGGCTAGGTTTGGGACGGGGAGGGGGCGTGGGAAATTTTCCGGAGCACCCCAGGCGTGGACGCCGTCATCAGCGACCGGGCGATGCCCGGCGGCGTCGACGGCCTCGAGCTGTGCCGCAGGGTGCGGGCGCGGGAGGGCGACGGCGGCGGCTACGCGTACTTCGTCTTCCTGACGGCGCTCGGGGAGAAGGAGCACCTGCTCGAGGGCATACAAGCGGGCGCCGACCACTACCTCACCAAGCCGCTCGACCTCGACGAGTTGCAGGTGTGCCTGATCTCGGCCGCCCGCGTCACCGCCTTGCACAAGCAGCTGAACGAGCAGAAAAGGCTGCTCCACGAGCAGGCGCGCAAGGATCCGCTGACTGGCCTCGGCAACCGGCGCGCCCTCCACGAGGACCTGGAGGTGCTGGCCGCCCGCGCGCGGCGCTACGGCCACGGGTACTGCACGGCGCTGTACGACGTGGACCACTTCAAGGCATACAACGACCGCCACGGCCACCTCGCCGGCGACGAGGTCCTGCGCGGGGTGGCGCACGTGCTAGCGGAGCGCTCCCGAGGCGGCGACGCATGCTACCGGTACGGCGGGGAGGAGTTCCTGATCGTCATGCCCGAGCAGACCCTTGAGTCCGCGTGGGCAGCCGTCGATCTCGTGCGCCGAGCGGTCGAGGATCTGCGGCTTCCGGTCGGGCCCGGGGAGCCGCCCGGGGTAGTCACCGTCAGTGCGGGCATCGCCGCGCTCGGACCGGGGGAGCACAAGCGGGTCGACGCACTGCTCGGGGAGGCCGACGCCGCGCTCTACCGCGCGAAGGAGGTCGGCCGGAACCGCGTCGTCGCTCGCGCGGCTGAGAGCGAGCCCCCGTGTGGGGCGCCGTGAGCGTAACGGGTGGACGAATACCATGCTACCCGTCTGGGACGTCCTAGGCGGGGCCGCGGCGATCCCTCCGGCCTAGGACTCGACCATCGCACCACGCCGCTCTGCACTGCTAACGTGCCGGCGGATCGGTGGCGCTTAGCTCGTGCGTGGCCGGATGGTCGAGCGGGTGGTCGAGCTCGTCGCGGTCGAGCCGTGGTATCAGTATCGCCGTAACGGCAAGGAGCCCAGGGACAATACCGGCGACGAGGAAGACAGCCGTGAGCCCGAAGGCGGCCCCTGCGGGGCCGGCTATCGCCATGGAGACGGGCATCAAGGCCAGGGAGACGAAGAAGTCCAGGCTCGAGACGCGGCCACGCAGCCCACCGGGCACCCGGCGTTGCAGGAGGGTGCCCCAAATCACCATCCCGGCGGAGAATGCCGCGCCGACGACGAACAGTGCGACGCACACTACCCACAGGGCGTCCGCCAGCCCGACGGCGGCGAACGGCAAGGAGCCGAGTCCCCACAGGAGCAACATGACGGTCAGATAGCGGCGCGGCAGCCGCCCGGAGGAAATCGCTAGCGCTCCCGCGGCCCCGCCCACCCCGAAGGCTGCGAGCGCCAGACCGTAGTCGTCGGCCCCACCGCCGAGGTTGTCGCGGATCGCGAAGGGCAAAAGCACCTCCAGCGGGCCGATGATGAACAGCACGAAGGCCAGCGCGAACAGCAGGGTCGCCCACAGCCAGCTAGTCCTTCGCACGTACCCGAAGCCCTCGCGCAGGTCGGCGAAGATCGAGACCAGGCCAGGAGCGCCGGAACCGTTGGGTATGGCATGACCCTTCGCCGGCCGGACGTTCATCGCCAGCAGGCAGCCGGCGGAGACCAGGTAGGTCAGACCGCCAGCAAGGATCGCGACGCCCGGCGAGAGCGCTGCGACCGCGACGCCGCCCAGCGCAGGTCCGGCCGCCTGCTGGGCGAGCGGCCTGAGTGTCCCTTCGAGGCCGTTGGCCGCGAGGAACTCGTCCTCGGGAAGCAGGCGCGGCAGCAGCGCGGTGTAGGAAGGAATAAAGAACGCCTCGCCGGCGCCGATCACCAGGCCGCCCACGGCCAGATGCCAGATCCTTAGGTCGCCGGACAGCGAGAGCGCGCCGAGAACCAAGAGGACCGCGGCGCGCACGAGGTCGGCGGCGAGCATGACGAGGCGCTGGGGCAGCCGGTCTGCGGCGACCCCTCCGACCAGCAGAAACGCGAGCAGACCGACGCTGTAGACGGCGGTGACGAGCGATAGCTGGGCCGGGCCGCCTCCGAGAGAGATCACCTGCCAGGCGAGTGCGACGAGCCACAGTCCGCTGCCGACCAGCGAGACAGCGAGTCCCGCCCACAGCAAGCGGAAGTCGCGGTGTCGGAGCGGGCGCAGGGCCGCGGGCATCCGGGTCATCTTAAGTCACAGCCGTCGGATTTCGGGTCATCGCATGATTCCGGCAATATTGTCCGATAGGCGTAGTCGGGGCGAGTCCCGAAAGAGTTCACCGAAACTTTCCGTTACGAGTTTGCGCCCCTCATTTCGCCCCGTTCTCGGCCGTTTTGCGGCCTTCTTGGCCTGAACCCGTAACGGAAGTGGGATTCTCATACGAGTTGCGCAACTACCCCTGACGGTCGTTGACCAAGCAAGTCGAGCGGTCTTCCGGGATGGGGT
>JACCSM010000516.1 GCA_013698525.1 Rubrobacteraceae bacterium | reverse complement strand
AGCAGGGCGAAGATGTGATCGCCTACTGCCGCATCGGGGAGCGTTCCAGCCACACCTGGTTCGTGCTCAAATACCTCCTCGGCTACGAGAACGTGCGCAACTACGACGGCTCTTGGACCGAATGGGGTAACCTCGTGCGCGCCCCGATTGAAAGGTGACCGAACAACTTTGGACCGCAAGGATCGCGTATCGCGGCTTATCGAGCACGTCGAGAACCCCCGCCACAAGGGGGTTCTCGACGGCGCGCAGGTGATGATGCCAGGCGGCAGTTCGGAGTGCGGCGGCTCCGTCACCGTCTACCTCAAGGGTAATGGCAAAGGCCGCATCGAAGGACTATCGTGGACCGGACAGGGCGACACCATCAGCATGGGCGCCACATCCGTCGCCTTTGAGCGCGTCCTCGAAGAAGACCTCACGATGGACGAGGTGCTTGATTTCGACTACGAAGTCTTGCTACAGGAGATCGGGCGCGATGTCATCGGCAGCCGCGCTCGTAACGCCACGATGGGCCTCTCCACCCTCAAATCCGCCGTGAGGAAATACCTGCGGGAACGCGCAGCCGGCTAGCGGTGGTCCGCGGCGCGGGATCTGTAACCCTCGCGCTTTCCGCTAAACTCCCGGTCTATGAGCGAGAAGAAACCACTCTGGGGCGGCAGGTTCGGGTCTTCGCCAGCCGAAGCCTTCGGACGCCTGAACGCCTCCATCCCCTTCGATGTCCGCCTCGCCCCCTACGACATCCGTGGCTCCATCGCCCACGCCCGGATGCTGGGTGAGCAGGACATCGTCACCCCTGAGGAGTCGCGGGAGCTGGCGCGGGGCCTCGAAGCGGTGCTGCGGGAGGTCGAAGCGGGGGAGTTCTCGTGGACCCTGGCCGACGAGGACGTCCACACCGCCGTCGAGCGACGATTACGGGAGCTTGTCGGCGACGTGGCTCTCCGGCTGCACACGGGCCGTAGCCGCAACGATCAGGTCGCGCTCGACTTGCGCCTCTTCGTCCGGGACGCGGCGGAGGAGATAAGGAGATCTGTCCTGGCGGCGATGCGGGCGCTCGTGGAGGTGGCCGAGGCCCATAGAGACTTCGTGCTGCCAGGCTACACGCATCTGCAAAGGGCACAGCCGATCCTGCTCCCGCACCACCACCTCGCCCACTTCGAGGCGTTCCGCCGGGACCTCCGAAGGTTCGAGGCGGCCCGCGGCGCGGCTAACGTATCTCCGCTCGGGGCGGCGGCGCTCGGTGGGACGCCCCATCCCGTGGACCCGGCGTTCACGGCGGCGGAACTCGGGATGGAGCCGCTCGTGAATTCATTGGACGCTGTCTCGGATCGGGACTTCGCCCTCGACCTGTTGTATGCGTGTACGGTGCTCGGGGTGCATCTGTCGCGGATAGGGGAAGAGTGGGTGCTGTGGACCTCATCCGAGTTCGGGTTTGCCGTGCTCGATGACGCATACTCCTCCGGGTCTTCGATCATGCCCCAGAAAAAGAACCCAGACGCCTTCGAGTTGATGCGCGGCAAGACCGGGCGGCTCGTCGGCGACCTGAACGCATTGCTGGTGACGCTCAAAGGTTTGCCCCCCGGATACTCCAAAGATCTCCAGGAAGACAAGGAACCCCTCTTCGACGCCGTTGACACTGTGCTGGCGATGCTGGCCGTGCTGCCGGAGATGCTGCGTACCGCCCGCTTCGACGGTGAGCGCATGGCGGAAGCCGCCGGCGGCTTCGCGCTGGCGACGGAGCTGGCGGACTTCCTGGCGATGCGAGGGGTGCCCTTCCGGGAGGCGCATCACGCCGTCGGGAGTCTCGTCCGGCGGTGCGAGGAACTCGGGATCGCTTTGGAGGAAATCCCCGATGAGGAGCTTGTCGCGGCTCATCCGGCGCTCGCGGAGATGCCCAGGGAGCTACTCACGCCGGAGGGGAGCGTCGCCAACAAAAAATCCTCCGGTTCCACCTCTCCCGGCTCCGTTGCGGCGCAGCTCCGGCGTGCCCACGAGTTCGTGGATGGCGCGGAACGGCGGGCGGACGGCTAGAATGGGTCCGGTCTTCGACGGAGGAGGGTAGGCATGCGGATAGTTCAGATGTCTGATGTTCATGTGGGATCCGGGCTTTTCAGGCGGGATCTCCTGGAGGCAACCATCGAGGAGACCAACGCCATGAAGCCCGATCTCGTGGCCGTCGCCGGGGACCTCACGATGGAGGGCTACCGGTGGGAGTTCGAGGAAGCGAAAGGATACCTCGACCAGATCGAATGCCCCAAAGTCGTCTACGCCATGGGCAACCACGACGCTA
>JACCSM010000504.1 GCA_013698525.1 Rubrobacteraceae bacterium | reverse complement strand
GTCGTTGGCGCGGGAACGCAGGGACGCGCGCACCTCGAGGCCTTCCACGAGGGCCTCGGCGTCTCCGAAGTCTTCATCTCCTCGCGGAGCACAGAGAGCGCCGCAGCCCTCGCCGAACACGCCGGGACTCTGGGCATGGACGCCACGGCCGTCGGGCGTCCTGAGGAAGTGCTCGACGGGGTTGGCCTCATAGTCACGGCCACAACGAGTTCGGAGCCGGTCCTTCCCGAGGAGATTCCAGAGGACGTCTTTGTGGCTGCGGTCGGGTCTTTCGAGCCGGAGGCGGCCGAGTTGCCGCCAGCCCTGATCTCAGCCTCGCAGGTCTTTGTTGATACGATGGCAGGTGCGAAGGATGAGGCTGGAGACCTGATCCAGGCCTCACAAACCGGCGCGTTCCGGTGGGAGGACGCCACAACGCTTGAGGATGCGCTCCGCTCATCCGTGCGCCCTGAGGGAACGGTCGTGTTCAAGAGCGTGGGCCACGCCCTGTGGGATCTCGCCGCTGCAAGGACCGCTTTCCCACGCGAGTAGCGCGAAAGAGCTTGCCAGGCGCAGCCGGCTGTCACTAGAGCTGAAATGCTGGCCTGCTGCCTGCTGACAAGCGTGGGTTGGGTAAGGGTCGACCTTTCCCCAACCCCCTGTAATAGGGTTCACACGTTCGAACGGGCGGTGTATAGTAGGAAAAGATGTGGAAGGAGCGCATTGTGCAAAAAGATCTGATCAAACCAGGACCCTTATCCGGTATCGAAGTAGGACGCGAGAGCGAGGAGATGTGCCTCCTCGCCAAGTTGTTCAATGGTTTCGCCAACTCGACCAGACTTTCGATCCTGCTGCTTCTGGCGCAGCGGGGCGAGATGAAGGTCGGAGAGTTGGTAGACGAGCTCGGGGCGCCGCAGCCGAGGGTCTCCGACCACCTGCGCTGCCTGGCCTGGTGCGGTTACGTGCAGGTGCGTCGCGAGGGCAGAAACGCTTATTACGCCGTGGCCGACCAAAGGGTCATGCAGATACTCGAACTCGGCGAGGAACTACTCCAGGACAACCTGGAGCATGTCGGGGCCTGTGACGACATAGAGAAGGACTGCTAGGCGAGAACGCTCAGCAGTGCGTGTACACCCTCTGTTCGGGGTCATCGGGCAGGAGCTGCAGTCCTTCCGCGCTCCCACGGGCCGAGAGAACCGGCTACTACGTCTCGACGGGTGTGCCCCCGACCTGATGGACGCGACCAGGCAGACGGTACGCGCGACGATGGAGCACCTCGGAGATAGTCACGGCCTCTCGCGGGAGGAGGCATACGCCCTGTGTAGCGTCGCCGTGGATCTGCGCATCCACGAGGTGGTGGACGCCCCCAACTGGGTGGTCGGGGCGTTCCTTCCCGACGACATCTTTGCCGGAGGAGGTAACGGATGAGCACGCAAGACGAGTCGGCTCACGAGCGGGGTTTGCGGCGCGAGCTGCGCTTTTGGGAGGCGATCGCGCTGTCGATCGGCATCATGGCTCCTGGCGCCGCCATGGCCCTCAACGGCACGCTGCCGGCCAGTCTGGTAGGGCGGGCAGTTCCGCTGGCGTTCGTCTTCGCCTCCGTGGGCATCCTGTTCGTCTCCTACGCCTTCATCCGACTCACGGGCTACTTCAATCACGCTGGGTCCGTCTACGCCCTCTCCGGGGTGACCCTCGGGCCCCGCGCCGGCTTCTTCTCCGGCTGGGCACTGTTGGGCACCTACCTGGCCTTCACCGCCGCGTCGACTGCCGAGGTGGGGCTTTTCGGGCAGGCCTTCTTCGACGGAACGGGCATCTGGCCGAACGCCGAGTGGCTCGTGATCTCGCTTGTGGCGGCCGCGCTCATCTGGTTCGTGGCGTACGGGGACGTACGGGTGGCGACCCGCGCGTTGCTCGGCATGGAGGGGCTGACGGTCACGCTTATCGTGATCGTGGTCGTGGTCATCTTCGCCAGGGTGCTCGCCGACTCGGCCCCGGGCGGACAGAGCTTCACGCTCTCCCCCTTCACACTGCCGAGCGGGGTCGGCTTGAGCACGGTCGCCCTTGCCGCGGTCTTCGGGCTCCTCTCGTTCGCGGGCTTCGAGGGGGCTGCGTCTTTGAGCGAAGAGACGGACAACCCCCGCCGCGACATCCCGCGTGCCATCGCGACGGCCGTGATCACCATGGGTGTCTTCTATACGATCGTCATGCTGGCCCAGACCTTGGGCTTCGGAGTCGATAAGCAGGGCACGGAGAGCTTCGCGGGCTCGTCCTCGCCGCTGGGCGAGCTCTCGAGGAGTTACGTCGGGCCCATCATGGCCCACGCCATAAACTTCGGCGTGATGATAAGCGCCTTCGCCAGCGCCCTGGGCACCGCGACGGCGGGTTCGCGCATGCTGTTCGCCCTCTGCCGCGACGGCTTCCTCTCGCGCCGCCTGGGCGAGACATCGGATCGCACCGGAGCCCCGGTCAACGCCCTGGCTGTGGTCATGGTGATCGCGATAGTCGCCTTCGTGGCACAGCGTATAGGCGGGGTCTCGGCAGTGAACGCTTTCTTCTACCCTGGGACCATCGGGGTGTTGAGTCTGCTGGTGGCCTATATAGTCACGAACGTAGGTGCCCTCAGGTTCCTGTTCTTGAGCCGCAGGGTGCGCGCCTGGGAGGCGATCATCCCCATGATCGCCCTTGTGATCCTGGGCTACGTCATCTATGCAAACGTCTACCCGGTACCTGACTTCCCGTTCAACATCTTCCCCTACGTCGTAGCGGCGTGGCTGGTCTTGGGGTTAGGGATCGTGCTGTTCGTGCCCGGACTGGCACGGCGCATCGGCGCGAACCTCGCGGAGCGGGAGGGGCTAGCGGTCGAAGAGAGTCCTGGATCATAACCCCACGTGGTCGTGAGGTACCGAGCACCGTAGCGCCTCGCATCGAAGAGGCTGTCTAGGCGTGGCCAGGCAATCGACCCATCGTCGGAGTTCACAGTTGCACGCGGAGGCGGTGCCGAAGGTCGGGTACGCATCAATCGTGGGCACGGCTCCTACAGTAGCAAGGGCCCGCAACAGAGGAGCACCTCAGTGTGGCCTTCGGCCAGCAGGACGCGGCAGCGCGCCTTGAGGGGCAGGGTCTTCTGGACATCGCACGTCTGTATGCACTATGACGCATCTTTATACGGCAGTGCTAGATATTGTGGTGGGCTTTGAGGAACCTAG